>NZ_JBEXLL010000046.1:0-55258 GCF_040609955.1 Nocardia sp. NPDC004568 | reverse complement strand
GGAACGGTGACCGATTGCGCGGGCAGCGCGGCCAGGATCTCCTCGACCAAGCGGGCGCCCATGCGCGGCGCGTGTTTGGTGGCGATGGCGGTGAGTGTGCGCCGGCCTGCTGCCCGGATCCCTTCGGGCCCGCCGCAGCGAGACAGGATCTCCAGCACTGCTGGGTGCGCGACTCTCGGGCCGAGGACGCGTTCGAGGGCGGGATGGACGCCGGTGAGCAGGCCGCGGATGCGGTTGCTGGTGCGGGTCGCCTCACCGGCCAGGTCGTCGTCGAACCCGGCCAGAACACCGAGCTCGGTCAGGGTGTCGTCACCGATATCGACCCGGCGCAACGTGTGTGGCATGGTGCGGGCCGCGTCGGCGATGATGTGGGCGTCGCGGGCATCGGTTTTGGCCTGGCCCGGATATAGATCGGCGATGCGGCGCATCGACAACCCGGGCAGATAGGCGACATCATGGCCGCAGGCGCGGGCCACGGTCACCGGCAGGGCGCCGATCGTATTGGGCTGATCGACCACGATCAACAACCGGCCGTGAACGGCGAGTTTGTCGAACACTGCCCGCAGCCGGGACTCATCGTTGGGCAGAGCTTTGTCGAACAACCGTTTCCCGGCCGGGTCGGGCCCGACCGCGTGATGTTCGCCTTTTCCCACGTCAACGCCGCAGAACACGGCATAGGGTTGTGTCACCTTGCTCGGTCCTCAATCGCATCGAAACGCTCACTGAACGGTCGCCGGATCTGGCGTCAACGCCCGGCACCCACGTTACGAAGAGACCTACCAGCGGCCCTGTCCCCATCAGCGGTCCGTCGACGCCTCCAGGACCCGGCGACACCACCCCCCGGATCATGGAAGAGACAGGGGCAAGAAGTCATACCGGGCCTGGCGACCGTGGGCCCGGTTCCGGGCCCACGAAAAAGGTAACGGGGCGCCGCCGTCGAGCGGGAGTTCCATCAGGCGGCCGCCCGGCCGGCATTCGTTGACGAACAATCTGCCCCGGTACACGGTGATGCCGTTGGCGCTGGGCAGATCCGCGCGCAGCAGCCGGGTGGTGCCATCGGCGTGCCGGGCGCTGCCCCGGCCGTCCATCACCTCGGTGGCGTAGAGGGTGCCGTCGGGATGGAACGCGCAGTCGTCGGGGGCGATGATGTCACCGCCCTTGGCGCTGATGGTTTCGATTGCCCCGGTGTCGATATCGAGCGCGCTGATCTGACTTCCGGTCACCTGGGCGATGTAGATCCGGCCGTCGGGGCCGGTGCGCAGCCCGTTGGCACCGAACAGCCGGCTCGGCGCCGTGACCCGCCGCTGACTCCATCCCGCCGCGAGCCCGATCGACTGGCCGCCCTGAAAGCGAGCCTCCTGCTGCAACATTCCGCGTGACTCCCAACCGACCCGGCCGATAGCGCTGATCCGCCTCGATGTCGAGGACTTTGACCCACCGACCCGGCTCGACGGCGAACTCCCGCGCCGACCGATCCTCCGCGTCGCCTCCACCTGCTTCGGCGATCCGGCCGCCCTCGCCGCGGGCATCCCGCGCACGGCACAGCGCCGAGGCCCGTACCGCGGGGTGTAGCGTCCCGAAAGTCCGCCGTGTCCGTCGATTGCGATCTCGTGAGGGTGCCATGCCGCGGGAACTGACCGACCTGCCGTTCGCGAACCTGTTGGAACCGGCCGGTGCGGTAGCGGTGGAAGGCGAATACGACTGCCTCCGCTTCGACGGCACCGACCTGTCCGAACCGGATATCCGCCACACCGTGTTCGACCAGTGCGCCTTCCGGTCCGCGCAGCTGGACGGGGGGACGGCGCGTGGGTCGCGGTTCACCGAGGTCTGGCTGCACGGGGTGCGGATCACCGGCACCGAGCTGGCGGATACGACCTGGATGGACGCCGAGATCGTCGAGGGCGCCTGGTCCGGCGTCGGGGCGAGCGGCGCCGAACTGCGCCGGGTGGAGTTCCACAACTGCAAACTCGATTCGGTCGATTTCCGGGGCGCGGCGCTGACCAAGGTCCGGTTCGTCGACTGTGTGCTCCGGCACGTGGATTTCGGCGGCGCGAAACTGAACGAGGTCGAGTTCCCGGGTTCGGAGATCTCGGCTCTGGTGGTCCGGGACGCGCGATTGACGAAGGTGGATTTCCGCGGCGCGGAAGCGCTGCGGGTCGCCGAGGGGGTCACCGCCCTGCGCGGTGCGATCGTCACCCCGGACCAATTGCTCGACCTCGCCCCGGCCTTCGCCGCCTCCGTAGGACTACTGGTCGAACCGGAGTAGACCGGCGACCGTCCGCGCGGACCTCGGGTGACGGCGCGGGCCACGATCGCGGCGACATCCACGTCGGTGAATCCGCTCGCCGACCGGGGCATCCAGGCTCACCGGATATGGCGCGCCCCCGGAATTCACGATGCCGTGGGAGGACACGATCCTGGACGCGGCCCTCACCCGGCGCGAGGACCTGCCCTACTCCGGCCTCGGCGGTCCTGCGGCACCTGCCTCGCCACTCTCGAGGGCGGACAAATCGAGAGGGACACCGATCCGCTCTCGGCGCTCACCACCCTCGCGCGCGGCCGGCCGGATACTCCCCTGCCCGGGTTGGTCACCCCGGACGTGGTCCTCGCGTGGGCGGGTGACCGCGGCGGCCGGCCACGGCACCGGCTTCACTGCGACATGGTGCCGAGGACCGCCGCCGCCGCGTCGGCGAGCGCCGCATCAGCGCCCGCGGCCATCGGGTACCCGGTGGTCGAGCGGCTGAAGATCACCAGCACCAGCGATGTCCCGGTGGGACTCCACACCACACCGGCGTCGTTGGCCGTGCCGTAGGCGCCGCTGCCGGTTTTGTCCGCCGCCACCCACCCGACCGGCAGACCGGCGCGCAGTCGTTGCCGCGAGGTGACACTCGACCGCATCCAGCTGGTGAGCATGCGCCGGTACTCGGTACTCAAGCCGTCACCGAGGATCAGCTTGCGGTAGCCGGCGGCGAAGGCGGACGCGGTACTGGTATCGCGGGGATCGCCGGCGCGCGCCTCGTTGAGCTCGGGCTCCCAGCGATCCAGCCGGGTCTGCGAATCATTGATCGAACGCGCGAACGCGGTGACCGCGGCCGGTCCACCGAGCCGGCGCAGCAGCAGATTCGCCGCCGTGTTGTCGCTGCGCACCAATGCGGCGCGGCTCAGTTCGTAGTAACTCATGAGCTCGCCGAGGTGATCGAAGGAGACCGGTGAGTTCATCACGAGGTCCTGCCGGGTTATCGGCACCTTGTCGTTGAGGTCCAGTTCCTTGCGTTCGGCGAGCCGCAGGATCGCGGCCACCGCGTACACCTTGAAGGTCGAGCACATCGCGAACCGATCGTCGGCGTTCCACTCGAAGGTCCGCCCGCCCCGGGTATCGACCGCGGCGATCCCGAAGAGCACATTGTATTTCGCCTGCAGCGTCATCAGCGTATTGCTCAGGTCCGCGGTCCGCTGCGCGGTGACCGTGGCGGGCGTGGCCGGTGCGCCGGTGTCGCCGTCCCCGCAGGCGGCGACGGACAGTGCGACCGCGGTCAGCGCGAGGGCCAGTGATCGCCGACTCGACGGGATGCGGTATGCGGATCGGTTCGGTTTCACTCCCGCAGCAGACACCGGCCGATCGGCGCTCGCCAATATCCGACACTCCCGCACACCAGTCACATTTGATATAGGCGCAGGTAGAGTACGGTTTCAACGCTCGAAATGGCCCAGAAATCCGCAGTTCGGAAGCCGTCTCGCGAGCCGCTGGTTCAATATCGCTATGGACCTGATCCGCCACCTCGGCTACTTCGTCGCGATCGCCGACGAAGGTCATTTCGGACGGGCCGCGACGGTACTGGATATGACGCAGCCACCGCTGTCCCAGGGATTGCGGCGGCTGGAGACCCGGCTGGGCGTCGAACTTGTCCACCGGACCCGCCAGGGGGCGGTGCTCACCGCGGCGGGCCGGCAACTGCTGCCCCGGGCCCGCCTGCTGGTCGACGACGCGGAAAGGCTGCTCGCCGAGGCGCAGCGGATCGCCCGCACGCGCGGCACGGTGCATTGGGGCGCCACCTCCGCTCTGCCCGACCGGATCGTCACCGCCTGTGTCACCGCGCTGCGTACCGGGAACACCTCCGGCGAAGCGGTATCCACCGATACCGGCACGACGGTGGATCTGGTGGCGGCCGTCCGGTCCGGTCTGTGCGATCTCGCGGTGATCGAACATCCAGCGCTCGTGGACGGGGTGGAGGCCCGGTCGGTGGTGAAACTTCCGCGCTGGATCGTCGTTCCGGCCGACCACCGCAGCGCGGCCACCGAGCGACCCACCTTCCCGATGCTGGCCGATCTGACCCACGCCGCGTATCCCCGGGCCGCGAATCCCCCGGCCGCCGATACCGTCCGCGACCTGCTGCGCGAACGTGGCCTGGACGCGCAGACGGTCACCGTCCACGACGATCGCGCGGTACTCGCCGCGGTCGCCGCGGGGGCGAGTTTCGGGCTGACCACCACACCGCCGTCCGATATCCCGGGTGTGTCCTGGCTGCGAATGGCCCCCCAGGCGGTGGCACTGCGCTGCCGGGTGATCCACCGGACCGGCGCCGAGGACCAAGCCGACGCGGTCGACCGGGTGCTCTACCGGGAGCGTCTGCGATGACCACCGTCGAGCGGATCCGCGCGGTCTTCGCCGACGCCGGGTGCACCGGCCGACTGCACGCGCGCCGCTGCGACGGCGGCGACGCGGAGATCTGTATCGGCGGGACCGAGCGCGTGGTCACCGCCTCGGTCTACAAACTCCCGCTGCTGCTCGCCTACTGCCGCGCCGTGGACGCCGGCCGTCTCGACCCGCTGGCGCGGCTCACCCTCACCCCGTCGGAATGCACGCCCGGCCCCACCGGGATCTCGGCCCTGCACGATCCGGTCACCATGAGCCGGCGCGATCTGGCGACCTCGATGATGACGGTCTCCGACAACGCGGCCGCCGATCTGCTGCTCGGCGAGGTAGGCCTGGCCGCGGTACACGAACTGCTGGAATCGCTGGGACTGGATCGGACCCGGCTGGTCGGCGGCACCGCCGATATCCAGCGCAGCCTGGTCCGCGACACCGACACCCACAGCACCGCCGAGGCATTCGCCGCGCTGGCCGACAACGACGAGGCCTGGACGGTCGCCGCCTACGATCCGGCGTACACGAGCGCGACGACCCCGGCGGAGATGACCCGGCTGCTGGCCGCGCTCTGGCGTGGAGAGGTGCTGTCGGCGGAGCAGACGGATTTCGCCCGCGCGGTCATGCGCCGCCAGGTCTGGCCGCACCGGATCGCGGCCGGGTTCCCCCATCGCGGTGTGGCGGTGGCCGGGAAGACGGGCACCATCGGCATCATCCGCAATGAGGTCGCCGTGGTGGAGTTTCCGGGCGAACATCCCGTCGCCGTGGCCGTGTTCACCCGGGCCGCCCGCGCCGACCCGGCACTGCCCGCCGTGGACGCGGCGATCGCCGAGGCCGCGCGGATCGCGGTGACCGAGTTGCGCCGGGCCCTGCCCACCGACTGATCCGGTCCGTACACCGACTGCGCGGGGCGAGCCGCTTTCCGGGGTTCACGACCGCCGGGCGATCGGTGACCGGCCCCTCCGGCATCACTGCGCGGTGACCAGCAGTTCCGCGCGATAGTCCGGCGCCGGGACCATGCCGATCCCCGGCCGGGAGGGCCGCAGCGCCACCAGCTCGATCCGGTAACGGCCCACGGTCGCCCCGGTGGGAAACCGCCGGTTCGTATGGAGTTCGTGGCGGGAACTCTGCCCGCCCGCCGCCGCCTCGGCGATCACTGTCGCGTCGCCTTCCCAGACACAGTCGGTCCCGGCCGGGCACCGGCTGTCGGCGGGCACCTCGCCGAACGTCACCGTCAGCCGATCCTGGTCCAGCCGGGCCGTTTCGCCCGGCGCCAGCGTGAACGCGGCGCCCAGTTGCGGGGAAACCGGCGGGGGCTCGGCCCGCGCACCGCATCCCACCGCGGCCGTCAGCGCCGCCGTCACAACTGTCCACCGGCCGATCCGCCCACCACGCATGACAACCGATCATGGCATATCGACCGGCCGTGGTCCGGCACGCCGGTGCGGTCCCGTGCCCGGTCCGGGTCGAACGGTCACGGGTGAGGCACCGACCACCGGAGGGCAGCAGAGTTACCGCACAGCGGCGCCGCCGCGTCCGGCGAACCCGACCCCGACTCCGACTCCGACTCCGACTCCGACTCCGACTCCGACTCCGACGGGGCCTACCGGAACCGGGCGGTACCCCCGCCCGGCCCGCGGTCGCGGGATCGGATCGGCTATTTCAGCATCGACCCGCAGTCCACCGGCAGCGTCACACCGGTGAGATAGCGGGCTTCGTCGGAGGACAGGTACAGCACCGCGTTGCTGATATCGATCGGGTCCACCCACGGCACCGGCAAGGTGTGGAACAGCTGGCAGATCGGCGCCATATCGTCGGCGGTCGGGTTCTCCAGATCCGGGCGGAACATCTTGAAGGTCTTCTCGTTCATGATCATCGCGGTACTCACGTGCGTCGGATGCACCGAGTTGACCCGGATACTGTGCTGCCCGAGTTCCACCGCGAAGGCCCGCATCAGTCCCACCACACCGTGCTTGGCGGCGACGTAGTGTCCCGTCTGCGGGTAGGCCTTGAGTCCTCCGACCGAGCTGGTGAGCACGATCGACCCGCCACGACCGCCCTCCAGGATGTGCGGAACGCCGGCCTTGACCGATTTCCACACACCGCTGAGGTTGACGTCGATCATGTCCTGCCAGACCTCTTCGTCGGTCTCGGCCAGTGTGGCGCCGCCGCTGGCGATCCCGGCGTTGGCGACGATGATGTCGAGCCGGCCCAGGGTGCCGACCGCCTCGGCCAGCGCGGCCTTCAGGGCGGCCGAATCGCGTACGTCGACCTCGGCGGTCACCACCCGGCGGCCGGTGGCCTCGACCAGCTCCTGGGTTTCGACGAGATCGTCCGGGGTGGCCAGTGGGATCTCGACCGTGTCGATCGGTTTACAGATATCGACGGCGATGATGTCGGCGCCCTCTTCGGCCAGCCGCACCGCGTGGCTGCGGCCCTGGCCGCGGGCCGCGCCGGTGATGAAGGCGACCTTGCCCTCGACCCGTCCGGTCATGACTTCCTCTTTTCCTCGTTCCGGTCGCGGTGACCGGCCGGATTGTGTTGCCGATCGCGCTTTCTCAAGGCTTCGGGGTATAGGTGATGTGCAGATCGGTCAGGCCGCGCAGGATGAATGTCGGCTCGAAGTCGAAGGTGGGGTTGTCCGGGGAGCCGTGTTTTTCCGGGTCGATCCGGATATCGCGCATCCGGTCCAGGATCCGTTCCAGCGAGACCCGGCCCTCGACCCGGGCCAGCGGACTGCCCGGGCAGGTGTGCACACCCCGGCCGAAAGCCATGTGCTCCCGGAAATTCGGGCGGTCGAGATCGAACTCGTGCGGGTTGGTGAACCGCCGCGGGTCGCGATTGGCCGCGCCCGGGCAGACCATCACCAGCGAACCCGCTTCCAGCGGCACGTCACCGATCTCCACCGGTTTCTTCGCCAGCCGGAAACCGCTTTTCACCGGCGCCTGCATGCGCAGCGTCTCCTCGATGAACACCGGGATACGGCTGCGGTCGGCGCGCAACGCGTCCTGCAGGTCGGGGCGGGTGGCCAGGAACTGCATGGCGCTGCCGAGCAGTTTCGCGGTGGTCTCCTGCCCGGCGCCGAAGAGGAAGGTCGCGGTGCGCACCACCTCGATCACCTCGGGCGTCGACCCGTCGGGATACTTCGCCTGGGCCAGCGAGGTCAGCACATCGTCGCGCGGATTGGAGCGCCGGTCGGAGATGAGTTCGCTGAACAGGTTGTCCAGCCATTCCAGCGGATTGACCGGCACGATCTCCTTGTCGATCGAGCCCACCGTCGGCCCGCCGGCCAGGTTGATGCGCAGTTCCTCGTGATATTCCTCCGGCACCCCCAGCAGGTCGGCGATCACGAGCAGCGTGAAGACCTTGGCGTAGGCGGAGAGGAATTCACATCTGCCGGCGTCGATGAATTCGTCGAGTTGTCGGTCGGCGAGTTTCCACATGAACTCCTCGTTCTCCTTCAGCCGGGAGGGCACGAGCAGTTTGTTGAGCAGCGAGCGGGCGGCGGTGTGGTCGGGCGGATCCATGGTGACCATGTGCTCGTGCATCGGGAGTTGTTCGCGGTGCGCGGCGATCTGGCCGGTGATGTCGTCGCCCTCGGGGGTGAAGGGCAGCGGCGGGAAGGGGCCGCCGACGGCGATGCACGAGGAGAAGGTGTCGGAATCGCGCAGTACGTCGATGGCTTCCTCGTAGCCGGTGACCGCCCAGACGCCGTAGTTGGGTTCCCGGGTCACCGGGGATTTGGCGCGCAGATGGTCGTAGTACGGGTGCGGATCGGGTACCAGCGCGGGATCGGTGAAGTAGTCGACCGTATCGAAATCGGTCACGGGAACCTCCTGATATGAACAGAATCTTGTCGCCAACCGTGGGTCACCGGTTGATACGGCTCGGTCGCTCCGCGGCTTTCGCGGACTGTCGCCGCCGGAAGCCGTCCGAGGCGCGCGCTGCTGCTCCGGATCGCCCACAGCCGCCTCCTCGCGCCGTCACACACTCCATCCGAGCCCGCGGCCGTACCCCGGCACAGATCCCGGGCGCATGCTGAGCGAGCGCTCAGATGTGATGCTGAGCACATGCTTAGCATGGCTGGAGGGAGCGCGTCAACAGTCGTCGAGCGCCGGATACGATCGCCGGTGATCTCGCGACCGGCGTGGGAATACAAGCCAAGAGGAGGCCTGACCATGTCATCACCCCGCCGGCTCGGCGCGCCCGAGGCCAAGAATCGCGGCGTCCTGATGGACGCGGCCGAACAGCTCATGCTCGAACAGGGCTGGGCCGCGGTGACCTCGCGCCGACTCGCCGAACACGCCGGGCTCAAACCGCAATTGGTGCACTACTACTTCCGCTCGATGGACGACCTGTTCCTGGCGGTGTTCCGGCGCCGCGCCGAACAGGGCCTGGAAACCCTCGCGCAGGTCCTGAAGTCCGACCGGCCCCTGCACGCGCTGTGGGAGTTCAGCACCGATACCACCGCCGCCCGGTTCACCATGGAGTACGTCGGCCTGGCCAATCACAAACCGGCGATCCGCGCCGAGGTGGTGCGTTATTCCGAGCGGTTCCGCGCGGCGCAGACCGAGGCGCTGGCCCGGCTGCTCAACGGCTACGGCGTGGACACCGGCAGGTTTCCCGCCGAGGTGCTTTCGGTGCTGATGACCAGCGCGGCGCGGATGGTCGTCCTGGAACAGGCGCTCGGTATGACGGCGGGCCACGCGGAAACCCTCGCCTTCGCCGAACGCGAGATCGGTTTCCTCGAGGACGGGGTCTAGCCGGCGGCTCATCCGGGCTTCACTTCCCGCGGTTCATCACCCGGTCGGCCGCCGCCCAGTGCGCGTCGGCCACCCAGAGTTCGGCGAAGGCCGCCACCGCCTCCTGCGGGGACGCGCCGTCGACCACCCGCTTGATCGCTCCGGCCGAGGGGTTGGCGAGCGATCGCGCCAGCGCCCGCCAACCGGCGTCGAAGTCGGCGCGCGGCAACACCCGGTCCACCAGACCGGCCCGTTCGGCGTCCGCGGCCGACAGGATCTGCCCCGATCCCGCGAGCAGCAGGGCCCGGCCGCGGCCGACCAGCCGCGCCAGCCGTTCCGCCCCACCCCAGGCCGGCATGATCGCCAGCGCCACCTGATTGAAGCCGATCTCGATATCGTCCGCGGCGATCCGGATATCCGCGGCGACCGCGACCTCCGCGCCACCGCCCAGCGCGTGACCGTTCAGCGCGGCGAGTACCGGCCCCGGGAATCTCGCGATCTTGTCACAGACCTCCCGCATCCGGTTCGCCATGGCGGCGGCCTGTTCCACGGTCCGCAGCGCGGCCAATTCCTCGAGATCGCCACCGGAGACGAACGCCCGGTCCCCCGCACGGGTGATCACCAGCGTCCGGGCACCGGCCGCGCCGTCGATCGCCTTGTCCAGCTCGTCCATCGTGTCCAACGCGATGGCGTTGCGCACATGCGGCCGGTTGATGGTGACGACGGCCAGACCGTCCGCGATCTCGAGCTCGATCATCGACTTGTTCTCCTCGACGGAAATATGATTCTCTTACCCAGAGAACCATATACTTTCCGCTGGACTCCGGCGGTCGGATCGGGAGTTCGAGATGGCGCAGCCCCGGCACGAGAGCACAGACCCCACGTGGACACGCACCACGTCCGTCGCACCCCTGCGCGAGGTCCCCGCCGAACTGGCCCGGCGCTACCGCGAGGCCGGCTGGTGGACCGACGAGACACTCGGTGAACTGCTGGCCCGCGGCCTGGCCGCGGCGCCCGGCGCCGCCTTCCGGGTACATTCACGGGTCCGGCCATGGGCGGGCACCTTCGCCGAGGTCGAACGGACCGCGCGGCGGCTGGCCGCCGGATTGCGCCGCCGCGGCGTGGGGCCGGGCGATATCGTCGCGTTCCAACTGCCGAACTGGATGGAGGCGGCGGCCACCTATTGGGCCTCGGCACTGCTGGGCACCACGGTGGTTCCGATCGCGCACTTCTACGGACGCCGCGAACTCGGCTACATCCTGGGCGCGGTCGCGCCGAAGGTGTTCATCACCTGCGAACGGTTCGGGCACCACGAATTCGACCCGGACCTGTGCGCGGCGGTACCGGTGGTGGGTGTGGTGGACCGGGATTTCGACGCCCTGCTGGCGCCCGAGCCGATGCCGGGCGTGCTCCGCGCCGACCCGGATGGCCCGGCCTGCGTCGCCTTCACCTCCGGCACCACCAGCGCACCGAAAGGTGTGGTACACAGCCACAACACCCTGGGTTACGAGGTCCGGCAGCTGGCCGGGATGTACCCGGCCGACCGGGGGAATCAACTCACCTCGGCACCGGTCGGCCATTTCATCGGTATGCTCAACGCCCTGCTCATCCCGGTGCTCGACGGCGCCCCCATCCATCTGCTCGACCTCTGGGACCCCGGGTGGGTGCTCGAACTGATGGCGAGTGAGAACATCTGCGTGGGCGGCGGGGTGAGCTATTTCGTGACCAGCCTGCTCGACCATCCGGACTACACACCCGAGCACCTGGCGCGACTGCGCTATGCCGGCCTCGGCGGCGCGGCCGTACCGGCGGCCGTGAGCACCCGGCTCGAGCGGCTCGGCATCACCGTGTTCCGCTCCTACGGCAGTACCGAACATCCGTCCATCACCGGTTCACTGTCCACCGCACCGGCGGACAAGCGCCTGTTCACCGACGGCAACGCGCTACCCGGCGTCGAATTCCGGCTGACCGCTGACGGCGAGATCGTCAGCCGCGGCCCCGATCTGTGCCTGGGCTACACCGATCCCGAGCTCACCGCCCGCGCCTTCGACGCCGACGGCTGGTATCACACCGGCGATATCGGCACCGTCGACGCGGACGGCTACCTCACGATCACCGATCGCTTGTCCGACATCATCATTCGCGGCGGCGAGAACGTGAGCGCGCTCGAGGTGGAGGAAGTGCTGCTCGCGCTGCCGAGCGTGGCCGAGGGGGTCGCGGTCGCCGTGCCGGACCCACGCCTGGGCGAACGCACCGCCGCGGTGGTGCGCTGCCTGCCCGGGCACCCGGTCCCCGATATCGAGGGGCTGCGCGCGCATTTCGCCCGGGCGGGGCTGGCCAAGCAGAAGTGGCCCGAGGAGTTGCATATCGTCGCCGACTTCCCACGCACCCCCAGCGGAAAGATCCAGAAGTTCGTCATCCGGCGGGAGCTGACCGCAGCGCGCGACGAGGCCGTTGCGACCGAACCATTATGAGAATACGATTCTCATAAATAGCCAAGGAGGATTTCATGAGCAAAGTCGAGCTGCCGTACCAGCTCTTCGACGCGGACAACCATCTCTACGAGACCAAGGAAGCGCTCACCCGCCACCTGCCCGAGCGGTACGCGGGAGCCATCCAGTACGTCGAGATCAACGGCCGCACCAAGATCGCGGTACTCGGCCAGATCAGCGAGTACATCCCCAATCCCACCTTCGAGGTGGTGGCCCGTCCCGGCGCTATGGAGGAGTACTTCAAGCGCGGCAACCCCGAGGGCAAGAGCCGGCGTGAGATCTTCGGCAAGTCGATGAAGGCGATCGACGCCTTCCGCAATCCCGAGGCCCGGCTGAAGGTCATGGACGATCTCCAGCTGCAGCGCGCGCTGATGTTCCCGACGCTGGCCAGCCTGGTCGAGGAGCGGATGCGCCATCACCCCGAATTGATCCACGCGGTGATCGAATCGCTGAACCGCTGGATGCTCGACGACTGGGGCCAGGACGGCAGTTTCGTGCACTCCGGCCGGATCTTCACCGTGCCGGTGATCACCCTGCCGATCGTCGAGCGGGCGATAGCCGAATTGAACTGGGCCGTCGTCGAACACGGCGCCAAGGCCATTCTGGTACGTCCCGCCCCGGTCCCCGGCTTCAAGGGCATGCGGTCGTTCGCGCTGCCGGAGTTCGATCCGTTCTGGAAGCGCGTCGTCGAACTCGATGTGCTGGTCACGATGCACTCCTCCGACAGCGGCTATTCCCGCTTCGACGCCGAATGGGACGGCAACGACAAGGAGATGCTGCCGTTCCAGACCAACACCTTCGCCATGACCAATCAGTGGCGCCCGGTCACCGATGCCGTCGCCTCCTGGGTGTGCCACGGCGCGCTGAACCGCTTCCCCGACCTGAAGATCGCCGTGATCGAGAACGGGTCCGCCTGGCTCGAGCCGCTGCTGCAGCAGCTGTCCGACGTCTACAAGAAAGCGCCGGAGGGCTTCGGTTTCCGCCACCCGATCGAGGCGATCAAGCAGAGCCTCTACGTCAGCCCGTTCTGGGAAGAAGACCTGGTGCGGCTGTCGGAGGTCATGGGTGCCGACCATGTGCTGTTCGGGTCCGATTGGCCGCATCCGGAGGGCCTGGCCGAACCGGCGCGCTACATCCACGAGATCAAGGACATGCCGCTGGAGAACCAGGCCGAGATCATGGGCGGCAACCTGGCCCGGCTGCTCGGGGTCTGAGCGCGGTAACGGACACAGCATGACCTGGGAAACCATCCCGCAGCTCGCCCTGTCCACGGCGGACCGTTTCGGCGACGCCGAAGCGGTCGTGGACGGGGACCTGCGGTGGAGCTACACCGAACTGGTGGACCGGATCCGCCGGGCCGCGGGATCATTCGCCGAAACAGGGATCGGCAAGGGCGACCGAGTGGCCGTCTGGGCGCCCAACTCCGCGGAGTGGATCGTCGCCGCCCTCGGCCTGCTGACCGCGGGCGGGGTGCTCGTGCCGGTCAACACCCGGTTCAAGGCCGAGGAAGCCGCCGACGTCATCCGCCGCAGCGGAGCGAAGGCCCTGCTGGTGCAGAAGGGTTTCCTCGGTGCGGACTACCCGGCGCCGCCCGGGGTGCCGGTCTACGATCTGAGATCCGATTTCCTCACCGCCGGTGCGCCGTTCGAACGCGAGGTCGACGGCACCGATATCGCCGACATCATCTACACCTCCGGAACCACCGGCCGCCCCAAGGGCGTGATGATGAACCATCTGCAGACCCTGCGGCTGTATTCGGAATGGTGCGACCTGGCCGACCTGCGCCACGGCGACCGCTATCTGATGGTCAACCCGTTCTTCCACACCTTCGGTTTGAAGGCGGGCATCGTGGCCTCGCTGGTTCGCGGCGCGACCATGCTGCCGGTGCCGGTGTTCGACGTGGAGCGGGTGATCGAGCTGGTGGAAACCGAACGCATCACCATGCTTCCGGGCCCGCCGACGCTGTACCACTCACTACTGGACTACCGGGGTGCGCGCGATATCTCCTCATTGCGTGCCGCGGTGACCGGCGCCGCCGACATCCCGGTCGACCTCATCCGCCGGGTCCGTGAGGAACTCCCGTTCAGGTCGATCATGACCGGCTACGGCCTCACCGAGGCGGGCACCGCCACCGCCTCGCGCCCCGGGGACACCTTCGAGCAGATCGCGACCACCGCGGGCACCGCGTGCGAGGGCGTCGAACTGCGGATCGCCGAGGACAGCGAAGTGCTCATCCGCGGCTACAGCGTGATGCAGGGTTACCTCGACGACCCGGAGAGCACCGCCGCCGCGATCGACAACGACGGGTGGCTGCACACCGGCGATCTGGGCAGCCTCGACGAGGGTGGCCGATTGACGGTGATCGGGCGCAAGAAGGATATGTTCATAGTCGGCGGGTTCAATGCCTACCCGGCCGAGATCGAGGGGTTTCTGCTGGAGAATCCGGCGGTGTCCCAGGCGGCGGTGATCGGGGTCCCCGACGAGCGCTTGGGCCAGGTCGGCAAGGCGTTCGTCGTGCACAACCGTGATGCCGACATCGACGCCGAGACACTCATCGCCTGGTGCCGGACGCGTATGGCCGGATACAAGGTTCCGCGCACCGTGGTGTTTCTCGACGAGCTGCCGTTGAATGCCACCGGCAAGGTCATGAAGGATCGCCTGAGGTGATCGACGTGCCCTGAACGACGGCCGGCAGCAACCGGCACAGGCATTCACCAGTGGGAACATCACGCGGGAACGCGAACGCGAGAATCAGTAGGGTTCCCCCGTGGTATGCGTACCGTGCGAGTCAGCGAGCTGAAACGATATGATTCCCAATCGCTGCTTCACTCTTCTGGTACGTCGATACTTCGACGGCTCGGCGGTATCGACGCCGTAACCGGCGCATCAGGATTCGATCACCACGCCTTCGCGCCCGCCACCCGGCGCCCGGCGGCGGCCGGCGCGGCGTCCGACATCCCGGCCGGGCACGATCGCCACTCGGTGGCACCGCCCGGACGCAGAGGCTCTCGTCGCCCGGTCGCGGCAAGGCAGCCCCACCCGGCGGTCCGCCGTTCCCGCATACCCCCACCACGTCGCCCCGGCGGAAAGCACCCTGCCCTGGAACCGAGGATCCGCCGGCACTACGCGGATCTCGACCCATCCGGAAGCCAGGTGTATCGTTTATCCTCAACGAGAGTGACATTCTCTTATTGGCAGATTAACAATCTCGCATCTCGGAGTGCCCGAGCGTCGACCATGAACAGCGAGGAGTCCGGTGAATATCGACGACATGATTCTGGTGAGCATCGACGACCATGTGGTCGAGCCGCGCGATATGTTCGACAACCACGTGCCGAAGAAGTACGCCGAATACGTTCCCAAGGTCGTCGTCGACGACTCGGGAATCGATCGCTGGATCTACCGGGACCGGCCCACCGGTGTCACCGGCCTCAACGCGGTCGTCTCCTGGCCACCGGAGGAATGGGGTTACGACCCCGCCGGATACGCCGAGATGCGGCCCGCCGTCTACGATATCCACGACCGGGTACGCGATATGGACGCCAACGGCGTCCTCGGCTCGATGTGCTTCCCCACCTTCACCGGGTTCAGCGCCGGACATCTGAGCCGCGGTGGGATGGACGAGATCACCGTCGCGATGATCTCCGCCTACAACGACTGGCATATCGAGGAGTGGGCCGGCGCCTATCCCGATCGCTTCATTCCCATCGCCATCCTGCCGCTGTGGGAGCCGCAGCTGGCCGTCGACGAGATCAACCGCGTCGCCGCCAAGGGTTGCCATTCGGTGACCATGCCGGAGCTGCCGCATATCGACGGCCTGCCCAGCTATCACGACATCGACTACTGGGGTCCGGTGTTCCAGGCGCTCAGCAATAACGACACCGTCATGAACCTGCACATCGGCCAGGGTTTCGGCGTCCTCAAGCTGGCGCCGGACGCGCCGATCGACAACCTGATGGTCCTCGCGCCCAGTATCTCGCTCATCGGCACCCAGGATCTGCTGTGGGGTCCGGCCTTCCGTAGTTATCCGAAACTCAAGGTCGCCCTGTCCGAGGGCGGGGTGGGCTGGATCCCGTTCTTCCTGGACCGTTCCGACCGGCACTACACCAATCAGCGCTGGCTGCGCCGCGATTTCGGCGGTAAGATGCCCAGCGAGGTGTTCCGGGAGCACGTACTCGCCTGCTACGTGACCGACCCCACCTCGCTGAAACTGCGGCACGAGATCGGCATCGACAACATCGCCTGGGAATGCGACTACCCGCATTCGGATTCACTGTGGCCGGGCGCTCCCGAGTTCGTACTCGCCGAGCTCGAGGGTGCCGGTGCCGACGATTCGGATATCGACAAGATCACCTGGCAGAACGCCTGCCGCTTCCTGAACTGGGATCCGTTCGCCCGTACCCCCCGGGAGCAGGCGACGGTCGGCGCGCTGCGCGCCGCGGCCACCGACGTGGACCTTTCGACCACGACCCGCGCCGAGTACGCGGAGCGCTTCGCGGCCAAGCACGCGAGCTGAGCCCCGGCCGGGGCCGGGCGTTCCCTCATGAGCCCGCCGCGATCGCCGGTACACCGCCTCCCGGACGCCACGCAGTCCGGGAGGCGGTCGGCCGTTCACCCCATCACGGGCTACGGTGAACCGTCGGCCGCCCGGCGGCATCGCCGCAGTGCGGCGGACGCCTACGACAGATCCTCTGGGGGACAGGACTCCTGCGGCACGATTTCGGTTCGCCCCGCACGGACGTGATCATCGGATCGCACCCGGTTCCGGTCGTCGGCCGCCGGTGGGCGGGGCCGCGGCGCGGGCCGGCCCCGCCCCGCCGACCGTCGATCACGCCGGGTTCGCGGGCACCCACGGTCGCGGATCACCCTCCCCCGGCCCCCGGTAGCCGGCGCCGTCATGGATGTGCAGGATCGCGTCGGCGCCGTCGATCGAGGCGCGGTCGAGTGGGAAGTAGCCGTGCGCCACAGTGTGGTCGTCGCGGATGCGAGCGGTGGGTATCTCGCTGGGCGTGATCAGGCCCCGGTCCGGGATCCGGGTCTGCAGGAACCCCTCGTAGGTGTCGGGTCCGGGCTCGAGCAGATCGAAGGTCTCGTCGCGGCCCAGGCTGCCGAGGATCAGGGCGTAGTCCGTGCCCACCAGGGAGTGCACGACGGCACCGGCGCTGTGCCAGTCGAGTTCCATGGGTCCCATGGTCATATGGCTCGGGTTCCGTTGCAGATGCGCGTTCTGGGCGAACACCAGCGTCGGGCCCCGGTCGGCCTCGAAGCGGCGGATATCGAGGAGGTTCTGCGCCATCAGCGCATCCCGGGCAGCGCACATGCGGGTCCAGCGGGCAGCCTGGTCGACGCGCCGGGCCGCCAGTGTGTGGTACCGCAGCAACCCGAGTCCGGCGGTGAGATGCGTTTCGGCCCGGAACCACTCGGCCCGTGAGGTCTTCTCCATCAGCTCCGGCGCCCGCAGATAGAGCTCGGTGAGCATATCGTCGGCATGCACTCGGAGCGCGCCGGCCGCCTCGGTCGCACCGATCGACTCCTGCGGGTCCATGACCGCCTCCGTACGGTGCCATCGTTCGTCCGCACCGAGCAGGCCGGCCAGGTCGAGGTCGAGACCGAGGTAGTCGCGGGCGTATTCGAGGTAGCACCGCGGACTGTACGCGCTCATCGTCTCGGCGGAGATATCGAAGCCGTGGAACGACAGTTGCTCGGCGGCGTTGCGCCCTTCGTTGTATTCCCGCATCCAGGCGACCAGCTGCCGGTTGGCGGCGAGACCACCGAACCCGTGCGAGAAACCCTCGTCCACCACCGTGTCGAGGGAGCCCGTACCTCGCTGGACGTAGTCGTTCACGGCGAGCGCGGCCACCCGGTCGGTTTCCAGGGCGATCGAGCGATAGCCGCGCCGGACCAGTTCGGCGAACAGCTCGTTGCGGGTCCAGGCGAAGGCGGGTTCCAGGTGAGTGGGTTCGCCGAATGCCAGCAGCTCAGGGGAGGTGGTGAGGAAGGTGTCGATGTCGAAGTTCATTTCTTCGATCGTATCTTTGAAGGCTCAGTTGACACTTACGACGCATTCACACGATGGTATGGCGGTAAAGTCTCAAACCGATGATCACCCTGCGACCGGCCGACCTCGCGCGCGAGCACGGACTCTCGACCCAGGCGGTGCGCAACTACGAACGAGACGGATACCTTCCGGCCGCCGAACGCACAGCGAGCGGCTACCGGATCTACACCGAGGTCCACTCGGCCGCCCTACGCGCCTTTCTCGCCCTGGTCGCGGCATACGGGCACGCGCTCGCCGGCCGGATCATGACCGAACTGCACACCGGCGACCTGGACCACGC
Source organism: Nocardia sp. NPDC004568 (assembly GCF_040609955.1). Lineage (NCBI taxonomy): Bacteria > Bacillati > Actinomycetota > Actinomycetes > Mycobacteriales > Nocardiaceae > Nocardia > Nocardia sp. NPDC004568. The sequence goes on along the minus strand of NZ_JBEXLL010000046.1, from coordinate 37,041 downwards.
CCTGAAACTCATCGATCGCGGCCACCAGCAACTGCTCCGGGACCGCGAAACACTGGAGACCGTCCGGCGGGCCATCGCCCAGCTGCCCACCGGGCACGACCCCGACCGTTCGCGGGCAACTACCGACCGCACCGTGGGCGAGCTGGCACACCACCTCCGCATCACCCCGGCCACCCTGCGCGCGTGGGAAGCCGCGGGCATCCTCACCCCCGAGCGCGACCCGGGCACCGGTTACCGGATCTACCGCGCGCCCGATATCCGCGACGCCGAACTGGCCCACCTGCTCCGGCGCGGAGGTTACGGGCTGAACCGTATCGCCGTCGTGGTCGAACAGGTCCGGACAGCCGGCGGCACCGACGCCCTGGCGACCACACTCACCGCCTGGCAGCGCCGGCTCACCGCCCAGGGACTGGCCATGTTGCAGGCGGCGGGCCGGCTCGGCGACTACCTCCGCCATCTACCGCCCGAGGATCCGGAACGGCCGGGATGATCCCCTGCGGGGTGGCGCGGTCCCGGCGCGGCATCGATACCCGCCGATACCGCCGCGACACTCCGGGAGAAGTGCGGTGACCGGCGGTCTCGACCGCACCCCTGCATCCGGCGGACCGAAGGTTTGCGGGTGGCCGCGTTCCCCGGGCCGAATTGCGAAGGCGCCCCCTCGGCCCCGGAGCAGCAGTCGGCGTTCGAGAGCGTGGTCTTCAGCGCGTAGACCGCACCCGGAACCCGATGTGCCCCGGCGGGCGCCTCCCGGTACCGGTAGGCGGCATTGCGGCCGGACCGGCCGGGCCCGGAGGTCCGACCGGGTCAGAAGCCGCGCAAGCGATCGGGCACCACACGGAGGGGCACCGAGTACTCGGCGCGGAACTGATCACCGGTCATGGACAGCCCGGCCAGCCCCGACTCGTACTTATCGAGGTAGGCCGCGATCTCGTCCGCGTCGACCGGAGGCTCGAGCTCGGCCGCACCGCCGAAGACCACCACTTCTCCCCCGCTCTCGGTGCTGTTGAAGTGCAGCGCCACCCGCGGGTTACGGGCGATATTGCGCAGCTTGGGGCGGTCGGGCTGACTGAATATCAGAAAGCTGCGCCCGTCCCAGCGGAACCACACCGGGTTGGGCTGCGGGGCGCCGGTGGGGCCCACGGTGGTCAGCCAGATGATCTGCTCGTGGTCCAGCCGCTCGGCCACATGGGCACCGAAATCCGTTGCGGGATCGATCAGTTCGTGCTCGCGCGGTGTGGTCATGAGCAGCCTCCGGGGATGGGCGGGCGGATGCGCCCGGAACAACATCCGGGCCCACGCGAGGATTCCCGCCCGAGAGCGCGGTTGCCCTGCGTTCCGGTAAGTATCCGGTAACTATTTTAATAGGTCACTTTTCCATTAAATCTGGGCCAGCCCGGCCGGGCCCGTGCAAAACTTCAGCGACTCGCCCGTCCCGCTGAAGGAAACCTCGATGAAAACCCTGTCCATCCTGGGCACCGCAGCCCTCGCCGCCGGCTCGTTCGGCCTGATGGCAGCCGCCCCGGCCGATGCTGCACCCGCCGGGTGCCACGCCTCCTACGACCCCTGCGTGCCCATCACCAGTGATGTCGACTGCGAAGGTGGCAGCGGCAACGGGCCCGCCTACACCGGGCTGGTACGGGTGATCGGACCCGACGAGTACGACCTGGACCGCGACGGCAACGGAATCGGTTGCGAGAGCAGCTGAACGGACAGACGGGGGCGCCGGAACCCGCGCGGTTCCGGCGCCGCCGTGTGTTATCGGTCAGGCCACCGCGCCGCTGGTCTTCAGTTCGATGATCCGGTCCCAGTCCCAGCCGAGCTCGAGCAGGACCTCCTCGGTCTGTGCGGCGAACTCCGGCCCGGGACGCAACTCGGGCGCCGTGACATCGAATTGCACCGGACTGGAGACCAGTTCCAGCTCCCCGGCCGGGAGAATGTACTCGTTGGAACGGACCTGATCGTCCTGCCCCACCTGGTACGAGTCCTGGACCGGAGCCCAGGGGCCCTCGAGCGTCGCGAATTTCCTGGTCCACTCGGCCAGCGTCCGCTGCGCGATGGCCTCGCGCAGGATCTCCACCCCGGCCTCGGTATTGGCGGCGATCTGCGCCGCGTCGGCGAAGCGGGGATCCTCGGCCAACTCCGGACGGTCGATGTGCCGGCAGACATCGGCCCAGAACTTGCCGGGCTGCAACATGACGAACGAGAGATAGCGGTCGTCGGCCGTGCGATAGAGGCCCGACAGTGGATTCGCCATCGCGCCGTGGGCTCCGGGCCGGGGCGCCAGCATGGGTTCCCCCTGGAACGCCGACAGCGCGACCGTATGCCCCAGCGACCAGAGTCCGCTGCCCAGCAGCGAGACATCCACGACGGACGGCTCCCCGGTACGCTCCCGCATCAACAACGCCGCGGCGATGCCACCGGCCAGATTCGTCCCGGAAATGGTGTCGCCGAACGCCGGACCGGGCGGCTGGATCATCCCGTCGGTACCCTCCGGGGTGATGGTGGCCGCCACGCCGCCCCGGCACCAGAATGCGGTCATGTCGTAGCCGCCACGATCGGACTCCTGACCACGCGGGCCCAGCGCGCTGCCCCGGGCATAGACGATCTTCGGGTTCACCGCGCGGATATGGTCGACGTCGATGCCGAACTTCGTCCGCGCCGAGGGCAGGAAACTGGTGAGGAACACGTCGGCCCGGCGCGCCAGCTCGTGGATGACCTCACGGCCGGCCGGATTCGACATATCCACGCCGATACTGCGTTTCCCGCGGTTGGCGTGCTCGATATTCGGGTTGGGATCGCCCTCCACCTTGAACTTGCCGATCTGACGCAGGCCTCGCTGCGGATCGCCGGTGACCGCGTGCTCGACCTTGATCACGTTCGCCCCCCAGTCGGCGAGTACCGCGCCCGCCGAGGGCACGAACCCGTACATCGCGACCTCGAGAACCGTGATCCCCTCCAGCGGCTTGCTCCCGTGCCCACCGGGCGCGGCCGCCCCCGGGCCCGACCCGCTCATGCCTGACCCGCTCATGCCGGGACCACCTCGGCGATGGTCTTGCTCTCCATGAACTCCTCCATGCCCACGACACCCATCTCCCGCCCGACACCGGACTGTTTGTAGCCGCCGAAGGGCGCGTCCGGGTGGAAGTAGTTGCCGCCGTTGATGCTGAAGGTGCCGGTGCGGATGCGGCGGGCCACGGCCCGCGCCCGCTGCGCGTCGGCGCCGAAGACACCGCCGGACAGGCCGTAGATGGAGTTGTTGGCGATCCGCACGGCGTCGTCGATATCGTCGTAGGGGATCAGTGCCAGCACCGGCCCGAACACCTCCTCCTGCGCGATCTCGCTGTCGGGGTCGACATTCGCCAGCAGCGTCGGCTTGTAGAAGTACCCCGGATCGACCTTCTCGCCGCCGGCCACCAGAGTGGCGCCCGCGGCGACCGCCCGCTCCACCAGACCGTGCACCTTGTCGCGCTGGCGTTCACTGATCAGCGGGCCCATGTAATTCTTCGGGTCGGCCGGGTCGCCGTAGGTGATGTCGGCGAGATTGGCGGCGACCAGTTCGGCGACCTTGTCGTGATCGGCGCGGGGTACCAGCAGCCGGGTGGTGATCGCACAGCCCTGACCGGCATGCGAGCAGATGCTGAAGGCGGCGAACATGGCACCCAGGTTGTAGTCGGCGTCGTCGAGCAGGATGGCCGCGGATTTGCCGCCGAGTTCGAGGAAGACCTTCTTGAGAGTGGTACTCGCGGCGGCCATGATCTTGCGGCCGACCGGGGTGGAGCCGGTGAACGAGACGACGTCGACGTCGGGGTGCGTGGTCATCCGTTCCCCGACAGCCACATCGGAGCTCGCGAGGATGTTCACCACCCCGGCCGGGATATCGGTGTGCTCGGCGATGAGCTCACCCAGTGCCAGGGTGATGAGCGGGGTGTCGGGGGCACCTTTGAGCACCACCGTGCAGCCCGCGGCCAGCGCCGGCGCGAGTTTGGCGAAGGCCAGCTGGTAGGGATAGTTGTAGGCGGCGATGGCGGCGACGACGCCCGCGCCCTCCTTCTCCACCCAGCGCTGATGGTGCGCACCGCGGATCTCGACCGGTCCGAGGTCCTCGGTCCAGGTGTAGTCCCTCAGCACCCCCGCGTAGTACTTGACGATCTCGAACGGGGTCTCGAGCTGATTGCCCTTGGTGAGGATGTAACTCGCGCCGACCTCGGCGATCATCAGGGCGCGCAGATCCTCCACATTGTCCTGCAGCGCCCGGTAGAGCTGTTCCAGGCAGCGCGCGCGGAATTCGTGGTTCGTCGACCAGTCGGTGGTGTCGAACGCACGGCGGGCGGCGGCCACCGCGGCGTCGACCTCGGCGACACCGGCCTCGGGCGCGTGGCCGACCACTTCCCCGTTCGCGGGATTGAGCGAGGCCAGGGTCGCCCCGGTCTCGACCAGCTGCCCGTCGATGAGCAACCGCTGGGTGGCAGCCACCGCCTCTTCCTGCGTTGACATCCCGCCTCCTCGAAAGTTATGAAAATTGCATTCTCGTTTGAAGAGAATAGTACATTTGGCAAGGGTGGTCCGGCTGGCGATTCGGTGAGCTGGAGCAATCCGAAACACTCCGCGGACCGGCCACGCCCGCACGGCTCTCGCCGATCTTGCGGACCCGAACCGCACGAGAGTACGGTTCTCCTTATTCGGAATGCATGTTCTTGCGCCGGTGGGCGCGGGAGAGGAGAGGCAGGCGTGAAAACCGCAGTTGTCACCGGCGGCGCCTCGGGCATCGGACTGGCCATCGCGCAGCGGTTGCGCAGCGACGGATTCCATGTGGCCGCCCTGGACCGCGAGGCGGCCGCGCAGGACGATTTCGCCTACCGGGCCGATGTGACCGATCCGGACAGCATCGCCGAATCCCTGGCGGCCGTACGCGAAAAACTGGGACCCGTCACCGTGCTGGTGAACGCGGCCGGAGTCGACGGATTCAAGCGGTTCCAGAACATCGACTTCACGGAATGGCAGCGCGTCATCGAGGTGAACCTGCACGGCGTCTTCCACACCATCCAGGCGGTCCTGCCGGATATGATCGAGGCCGGTTGGGGCCGCATCGTGAACATTTCCTCGTCGAGCGCGCAGTCGGGCCAGCCGTTCATGTCCCATTACGTCTCGTCGAAATCCGCGGTCAACGGACTCACGAAATCCCTTGCGCTGGAACTGGGCCCGTCGGGGATCACGGTGAACGCGGTGCCACCGGGTTTCATCGACACCCCCATGCTGCGCCGCTCCGAGGAACGACGGCTGCTCGGCGGCACCGTCGAGGACCATATCCAGCGCACCCCCGTGCGGCGCGTCGGCAAACCCGAGGACATCGCCGCCACCTGCGCTTTCCTGATTTCCGAGGAGGCCGGCTACATCACCGGCCAGATCATCGGCGTCAACGGCGGACGCAACACCTGACAGCCCCGGGTATCCGCCCACCGCATCCGAAGGGAAGTGACAACCGTGAAGGTTCATGTCGATCAGGAACGCTGTCAGGGGCACACCCTGTGCTCGATGATCGCGCCGAAAGCGTTCGAACTCAGTGAAATCGACGGGCATTCCTCACCGGTCGACGAAAATGTCGCCCACGATCAAGAGGACCGGGTGCGCGAGGCCGTGCACTCGTGCCCCGAGCGCGCCATCTCGCTCACCGAATAGCACAAGGGGGGACCGATGTCCGCCGCCGAATCCACCGACCGCCTGCATCCCCGGCTCGATTTCGACCGCTACGGCCCCGGCTACCGGGAATCGTTCCAGTCGATCACCGAGCATATGCACCGGCAGTGCCCGATCGCCTGGACCGACCGACACGACGGTTACTGGGTGGCCGCGGGCAACCGGGAGGTCTTCGAACTCGCCCGGTGCCCGTACGTCTCCAACGACCGTGACGTCGACGGTGTGCGGCGCGGGTATCAGGGCATCACCATCCCCTCCACCAACCAGGCCGCCATTCGCAACGGCATCCTCGAGATGGACGACCCGGAGCACCGCGAACTGCGGGCGGTGCTCAACCCGTATCTCTCGCCCGCCGCGGTGCAGCGGTGGATACCGTTCGTCGACGAACTGGTCCGTGCCGCGCTCGACGAGAAGATAATGACGGGCCGTATCGATTTCGTCGACGACCTGGCCAATATTGTGCCCGCAGTACTGACTTTGGCCATGCTGGGCGTACCGCTGCGCAATTGGGCGGTCTACAGCGAACCCGCGCACGCCACGGTGTACACCCCTCCCGGGTCCCCCGGGTTCGAGCGGGTACACCGGATGCACCAGGAGATGGGCCTGGACCTCTACACCAATCTCACCGAGATCCGGGCGAATCCGCGGCCCGGTCTCGTCCACGCCCTCGCGACCGAGGCGACGCTCGGTGGGGAGCCCCTGTCCGATATCGAGATCCTGGGCATGCTCGGGCTGCTGATCGGCGGCGGGTTCGACACCACCACCGCACTCACCGCGCATTCGCTGGAATGGTTGTCCGAGCATCCGGGCGACCGGGAAACCCTCAGCCGGGAACGGGACCAGCTACTGGATTCGGCCACCGAGGAGTTCCTGCGCTACTTCACCCCGGCGCCCGGTGACGGCCGCACGGTGAACGCCGATGTCGAACTGGCCGGCACACGATTCGCCGAAGGCGAACGACTGTGGTTGTCCTGGGCCATGGCCAATCGGGACCCGGCCGTGTTCGACCGGCCCGATACGGTCGTGCTGGACCGTAAAGGCAACCGGCACTTCAGTTTCGGATTGGGCATCCACCGGTGCATCGGATCCAATGTGGCTCGCGCGGTGTACAAGCGGATGCTGGTCGCGGTGCTGGATCGGCTACCGGACTTCCGGTGTATCCCGGAGGAAACCGTGCACTACGAGACCATCGCGGTGATCCAGGGGATGCGGCACCTGCCGGCCACCTTCACCCCCGGGACGCCGCTGGGACCCGGGCTCACCGAGACACTCGAGAAACTGCAGACCATCTGCGATGAACAGCGGCTCGCCGAGCCGGTGACCGTCCGCAAGGACGCGGCGCGGATCTGACGCGGCCCCGCACCACACGATTCCGCCCCGGACGGGCGGCCGCGCGGCCCGCCCGGGGGACGGAACACCGGACGAGGTCGCTACCGGCGGCACCGGGCCCCGGCACCGACGCCACGAGGAGGCGATATGTCATCGACGACCGGCGAGGAACCGGCACCCCGATCGGGGCGGCCGCTACCGCTGCTGTCCCTGGACACCGAGTTCTTCTGGACATCGGGCGCCGACGGGAACCTCCGGATCCAGGAGTGCCGGGCATGCGCGGCCCTGATCCACCCGCCGCAGCCGATCTGTCGCTACTGCCGGAGCCGCGAGCTGGCGCCCCGGATCGTCTCGGGCACGGCGGTACTGGCCTCGTTCACCGTCAACCACCGATTCGGCCTACCGGGTCTCCCACCGCCGTACGTGGTGGCGACGGTGGCGCTGGACGACGATCCGCGGGTCCGGTTGACCACCAATATCGTCGACTGTGATCCCGGCGAGCTGACCCTGGGCATGCGGCTGGAGGTGGTGTTCCAGCAGGACGACGATGTGTGGCTGCCGCTGTTCCGGCCCGCCGCGCGCCGACCCGGCCCGGCCCCGCTTCCGGTCGACGAGATACCCGCCGATCAGTTCGCCCAGCACGTCACCACGAGGCGACCGCGCGACAAGTTCGAGGACAGTGTCGCGCTCACCGGAATCGGGATGTCGCGGATCGGGCGGCGGCTCATGCGGCCACCGCTGGAACTCACCGTCGACGCCTGCCAGCAGGCGATCGCCGACGCGGGCCTGAGCCTCGACGATATCGACGGGCTGTCGTCGTATCCGGGCGGCGGCAATCTCGGCGGTTTCGGGGAGGGCGGGGTCACCGCGCTGGAGTCCGCGCTCGGTATCCGGCCCACCTGGCACAACGGCGGAATAGAGACCTTCGGGCCCGGTGGGTCGGTGATCGCGGCCATGCTCGCGGTGCACGCGGGTCTGGCCACCCATGTGCTGTGTTTCCGCACGGTCTGGGAGGCCACGTTCCACGAGCTGCTGAAGCGGGGCATGATTCCCGCGTCCGGCGGCGGCCGCACCGCGAGCTGGATGCATCCGTTCGGTTCCACTTCCGCCGCGCATACGCTGGCGCAGAAGGCGCAGCGGCATTTCCACGACTACGGCACCACCCGCGAAACCCTCGGCTGGATCGCGCTGAACCAGCGCGCGAACGCCGCGCTGAACCCGAGCGCGGTCTACCGCGACCCGATGACGATGGACGACTATCTGAACGCGCGGCCGATCACCACACCGTTCGGACTCTACGACTGCGATGTCCCCTGCGACGGCGCCGTCGCGGTGATCGTCTCGGCCCGGGAGGCCGCCGCTGATCTGCCCGTACCCACCATCCGAGTCGAGGCGGTCGGCACCCAGATCGTCGAACGAATCGAATGGGATCAGAGCACGCTGACGCACGAACCGCAGGTCCTCGGGCCCGCCGCCCATCTGTGGACCCGCACCGAGCTACGACCCGACGATGTGGATGTCGCCGAGCTGTACGACGGGTTCACCATCAACTGCCTGTCCTGGATCGAAGCGCTGGGCTTCTGCAAGATCGGGGAGGCCAAGGATTTCCTGGAGGGTGGGAGGAACATCGCCCGCGACGGCATCCTGCCGCTGAACACCCACGGCGGCCAGCTCTCGCACGGCCGCACCCACGGGATGGGGCTGATGCACGAGGCGATCGTCCAGTTGCGCGGTGCCGCCGGGGACCGGCAGGTGCCCGACGCGAAGGTGGCGGTGGTGTCCAGCGGGGGCCTCACCCCGGGCGGTGCCGTGCTGCTGCGGAGCGAATCCTGATGCCCCGGGGCGCGCGGTGACGCTGACCGGGTCCGAGCTGACCCCGGCCGAATCCACCGGCCCGCTGCCGGTGGTCGCCGAAGTGCCCGGAGTCGACGGGATTCCGGTATCCGGACTGCTGGCCGAGGCACCCGACCCGCGGGCGGTCGTGGTCGCCCTGCACGGCGGCGCCGTGGATTCCCGGTATTTCGACTGCCCCGGGCATCCGGAGTACTCGCTGCTGCGCACCGGGCAGCGGCTCGGCTACACCGTGCTCGCGCTGGACCGTCCCGGGTTCCGCAGTTCGGCTCCGCACGCGCGGCGCCTGGACCCGCCGCAGCGCCGGGTGGACCTCGTCTACGGCGCTGTCGACGCGCTTCTGGCCGGCCTACCCCGCGGTGCCGGCGTCTTTCTGCTCGCGCATTCGGCGGGCTGCGAACTCGCGGTCCGGATGGCGGCCGACGGACGCGGCGCCGACCTGCTCGGACTCGAACTCGCCGGCACCGGGCGCCGCCACCAGCAGGCCGCCCACGACCTGCTCTGGGGCGCCGACCGGGTGGCCGGCCGACGGCCACGCGGGGTGGGGCGGCTGATCTGGGAGCCGTCCCGCCTCTACCCCGACGACGTTCTGGGTGGCGGCACCGTCTCCGCGCAGGGCTCGCATCTGGAATCTCGGACGCTGCACGACTGGGCCGCGCGGGAATTCCTCGGTCTGGCCCCCGCCATCGGTGTGCCGGTGCGATACAGCCTGGGTGAATACGAACGGGTCTGGCGCAACGACCCCGCGGAGATGGTCGCGGTGGGCGGCCTGTTCACCCGATCGCCGCGGGTCGTGGTGAACCTCGTGCCCAACACCGGTCACAACATGAGCCTCGGCCGCACCGCCCCGGCCTACCACCTCACTGTGCTGGCTTTCGCCGAAGAGTGCATCATCGCCCGCGGGACCGGAGAGTTCTCCGGCCCTGCCCTGCAATTCGACGGCGGCGCGGCCGCGCGGCCGGAAAGGTAACCGAATGGACGTCACCGATATCGCACTGCTGCTGCTCCGTCTGGTCGTGGGCGGCACCATGATCGCGCACGGGGTCAACCACTGGATCGGCGGCGGCAAGATCGCCGGCACCGCGGGCTGGTTCAGCGGACTCGGGTTACGCCACGGCGTCCTGCAGGCCTGGTTCAGTGTGATCACCGAGATCGGCGCGGGGGCACTGCTGGTCGTCGGGCTGCTCACCCCGCTGGCCGCCGCGGCGGTGATCTCGGTGATGCTGGTCGCCGCCCTGCTGGCGCACCGGAAGAACGGCTTCTTCGTGTTCAGGAACGGCTACGAGTACGTCCTGGTCCTCGCGGTCGTCGCACTGGCGCTCGGGATCCTCGGACCCGGATGGTTGTCGCTGGACCACGCCGCCGGGATCGAACTCACCGGCTGGGGCGGCGGCACCCTCGCGCTGGGGGTCGGTGTGGTCGCCACCGCCGGTCTGCTGGCGGCGTTCTGGCGACCGGCCACCCCGGAACCGGAGTCGGCGGACGCCGATTCCTGAACTACGTGAGAGAGGAACATCATGCGCGTCGGATTCATCGGACTGGGCAGTCAGGGCGGGCCCATGGCCCGCCGAATCGTCGAGGCCGGGTACCGGACCACCCTGTGGGCGCGCCGCCCCGCCACCACCGAACCGTATGCCGATACCGCGGCGAAAGTCGCCGGTACTCCCGCGGAGCTCGCCACCGACAGCGATCTGGTGTGTCTGTGCGTGGTCGGTGACGCCGACGTGCGCGAAATCCTCGAACGCGCGGACGGGGTGCTGGCGGGCTTCGCCGCCTCCGCAGCCGGGCGCGCGGCGGCGCCGGTGATCGCGATCCACAGCACGGTCCATCCCGACACCTGCCGCGAGCTGGCCGAAATAGCCGCCACCCAGGGTGTTTCGCTCATCGACGCACCGGTCAGCGGCGGGGCTCCCGCCGTCGCGGCCGGGCGGCTGCTGGTGATGGCCGGGGGCGACGAGGACACCCTGGCACGCTGCCGGCCGGTATTCGAGACGTACGCGAACCCGGTCGTGCACCTGGGCGGTGTCGGCGCCGGGCAGACCACCAAACTGCTCAACAATCTCCTGTTCACCGCGCATATGGCCACCGCGGTGAGCACTCTGGAACTGGGCGTCCGGCTGGGCGTGAGCCCCGACCGGCTCGGCGAGGTGATCGGCAACGGCAGCGGGAACAGCTTCGCGCTCGGCCGCATCCTGGCCGGCGGTGGAACTCTCGACCAGATCGCCGCACACGCCGGTGATCTACTGCGCAAGGACGTCCGGCTGATCAGCGAAATGGCCGATGCCGCACAGATCGCCCCCGGCGTGGTACTCGATACCGCCGACGCCACGCTCGCCCTGATGGGCCGCCCCCGCTGACCCCTCGGCACCGCGGTTCTGCCGGAACCGGCGGCCCCGGCGCCACCGGGGCGTCCGCACGACCGCCGGCCCCACCGCGGAGGGGAGGCCCGGCAGGCCGGACTTTCGAACGAAGGAGAACCGAGTGCGTATCGGATTCATCGGCGCCGGCCGCATGGGGACCCCCATGATCCGGCGCCTGACGGCCGCCGGGCACAGTGTCCACGCGCTCGGGCGCACTCCCGGCGCCCGCGCCGCGATCACCGCGACCGGCGCCACCGCGCTCGGCTCGGCGGCCGAGGCCGGCCGGGACGCCGAGGCGGTGGTGATCTGTGTTTTCACCGATCAGCAGGTCCGCGAGGTATGCCTGGACAGCGGACTGCTCGAGACGATGCCGCCCGGCGCGGTCCTGATCCTGCACACCACCGGCAGCCCCGACACCGCGACGACGATCGCCGCCGCCCCGGCCGCTGCCGGACGCCATGTGGTGGACGCCCCGGTGAGCGGGGGTCCACACAATATCGCCGACGGTTCCCTCACCGTCTTCCTGGGCGGCTCGGCCGACGCGACCGCGCGGGCGCGACCCGTGCTGGCCGCGTACGCCGATCCGGTCTTGTGGGTCGGGGAACTAGGTAACGGGCAGCGCGTGAAACTCGTCAACAACTCGCTGTTCGCCGCCCAGATCGGCCTGGTCACCGAGGCCGTGCGGCTGGCGGGGGAACTGGGCCTCACCGAGGCCGAGGTCCTTTCCGCCCTGCCCCATGCCAGCAGTTCGGGGCGTGCGGTACTGAGTGTGGCGGCCAAGGGATCGGTGGCGGCGTTCGCGGAGTCGGTGGGCGATTTCCTGCGCAAGGATGTCGCCGTGGCCCGCGAACTCGCCGACCGGCTGGGCAGCGACCTCGGCCTGCTCGATCCGGCCATCCGCGCGGCGGTCGGGTCGGGCGGACCACGGTGAGCAACGGACAGAGCCGGTGATAACGGCCGCTGGACTCCGGTGGCCCCTCGACAAGCCGCTTCGGTGGGAATGTCACACCCGGCGAGCCCGCTCCGTCGACTCTGTAGCGGTCACCAACGGGTGCCGCACCCGCCGAGATCCACGGAGTTCCGATGACCGCTTCCGCGCAGACCGCTCCCGTCCTGGTTCGTTCCGACGAGGCCGAGACCCTCCAGGACGGCGCGCTGAGCCTGATCACACTGCTCGCCGACGCCGGCGCCACCGGCGGCGCGCTGACCGCCAACAAGGCGACGCTGCACAAGGGTTCCCCCGGTGCGCCGGCGCATTTCCACACTGCCGCCACCGAGATGTTCCTCGTCCTGGACGGTTCGGTGCGAATCCTGCTCGGCGAGGAGATCGTGCGGCTCGACAAGGGCGATTTCCTGACCGTGCCGCCCACAGTCCCGCACGCGTTCGCCCCGGCCGCGGATACCGAAGCCGAACTGCTCGTGGTCTTCACTCCGGGGTTGCACCGGTTCGACTATTACCGGCTGCTCGAGCGGGTTCATCGCGGTGCGTCGAGCGTGGCGGATATCCGCGCGAGCTCCGCACTCTACGACAATCACTATGTGGACAGCCCGGTGTGGCGCAATGAGCTCGCCGGTGCGTAACCGCACGAGCCCGCTGCGCCTTCCGGCGGCGCGCTACGCGCTTTTCGGCCATGCGGGCGAGCGCCCGAGCAGTCGCAGGATCCGGTCCAGCGGCGTGCCCGGGTCGCCATCCGGCAGTGCGTGGGCGAAGGGGGATCCGGGCTGTTCGCGCTCCGGACCGTCGGGGACGGACTCGGCGATACGCAGCACCGGGCCGGCCGCGGCCTCGTCCAGTTCGTAGCCCACGCCGAGGGCTCGCGCGAGATCCCAGCCGTGGACGACATAGTCGACCAGATGGAAGCCGAGGGCCTGCTGCCCCGGGACCGTCACATCCGGCCCGAATTCCGGCATCGCGAAGAGACGTTCGGTCGTCCCGGGCTCGGCGAAGGCCCGCAGTACCTCGGCCGCGGATTCGGTGTACTCGGCCGGAGTGTGTGGTCCCGGTGGCCGCTGCCGCCAGTGCGCGAGATCGGCGCCGTCACCGCGTGCGCTGGCAGCGAAGCCGCGATGCTGGGCGGCCATATGCGCCAGCAGATCGCCCACTGTCCATCCCGCGCACGGGGTGGGCAGGCCGAGCTGGTCGGGGGTCACGAGTTCGGCGGTGGTCACGGTGGTGAGCACCGCTCGGCGGTCGAGTTCGACGAGGTCTGTGGTCATGACCGCAACAGTACGCAGACGCTTATCATACGTCAACGCTTATTATTTTCGAATGGGTAGGTTCTACTCATGGGAACCACGGACCGACCGGATCTGGCCGCGATGCTCGCGCCGCTGACCCGCACCCTCATCGCCCTGGAACGCCCGATCCTCGAAGCCCACGGACTGACCATGTGGGCCTACACGGTCCTGATCGCGCTGAGCCGGGGTACCGCACGCGGGCAGGGTGTACTCGCCCAGGAGATCGGCGCGGACAAGACCCGGATCATCGCGGTCCTCGACGACCTCCAGGACCGCGGCCTCATCGAACGCACCCCCGACCCCGCCGACCGCCGGGCCCGGCTGCTGGAGTTGACGGCGGAGGGCCACCGGATCGCGGCCGCGGTGCAGGCCGAGATCCAGGCGCGTGAGAACGAACAGGTTCTCGAGCAGCTGCCCGCCGCCGACCGCCGCGGTTTCCTCAACGCACTGCGCATCCTGACCGCGTTCCCCCGGGATCCGGCACCGGACAGCAACGACTGACGGCGCCCCGTGGTTCTTCCCGACCGGCCGGCGGTGGCCGATCGCCCCGGCGGCACCGCCGCGGCCGACCGAGCGGACGATACGGATCGGCGTCCCGCGGTCGAGGATGTCGACGAAGCGGTCCACCGATTTCGGTGTCGCTCGGTGCAACTTGCGCGGTATATACGATGCCGGTCGGCACGGACCACCGGACGCCGTGCGGTCTCCTCGCCGGCACCCCCGAACCATCGCACCGTGCGCTCGGCGGGCACGCCGGGCCTGCGCGCCCACGAACCGAGCGGGCACGCCGGCCCGGTCACTACGCGTCGTCGCTCGCCCGCAGCACCCGCAACGGCGGGTGATTCGCCCAACCTTCCGCCGGCCAGTTGAACCACCCGGCGGACGCCCACGTCCCGCCGTCGGGATGCAGGGTGGTCCCGGTGAGGTAGGACGACAGCCGGGAAGCCAGGAACACCGCACACTGCGAGATATCGGTGAGGTGCCCGGCCCGGCCCATGGGGATGGCCACTTTCACGCCGTCCGGATCGGTCATGGCGTTGTCACCGGTCCCGATGCGTTCCAGATTCGGCGTGGGCACGAAATCGGGGGCGATGTTGTTCACGCGGATTCCGTCCGGGGCCACCTCTACGGCCAGCGTCCGCGCGAACTGTTCCACCGCGGCCTTCGCCGCCGAGTACACCGCGAACCCCGGTGCGGCACGATGCGCTTCGATCGTCGTGATGTTGATGACGCTGCCGCCGCGGCCCCCGGCGCGCATGCGCGGCACGGCCAGATGACAGGCGTGCAGGACATGGGTCAGATTGGTCCGCAGCAGCGCGTCCCAGCCCTTCGGGCCGGTCTCGGTGAAGGGAGCGCGGAAGGTGCCGCCGACCACATTCACCAGAGTGTCGAGGCGTCCCCACCGCGCGTCGGCGGCGTCGAACAGCGCCGTCAGGACCGCCGGGTCGCGGGCATCGCCGTGGTGTACGACGGCCTCCTGCCCGGCCGGCGAATCCCGGAGCTCCGCGACCCGGCGGGGTCGAGATCCACTACCGCCGGATGTACACCGTTCGCGACCAGATCCGCCACGATCGCCCGGCCCAGACCGCCCGCCCCGCCGGTCACCACCGCGACCGTCCCGGCGAGACCGCCGCGTTCCTCGAACCAGCCCATTGCGATCCGCCTCGCTAACCGATGTAGTCCGCGCCGAAGGACGCCAGGAAATCGAAGGTGACCGCCGGGTCGAGGGTGTCGTGTACACCGGCGCGGGTGGAGACGGTGATCCAGTCGACCCCGGCCCGCGCCAATTCGTCGAACGCTTCCCGGATCGGTGCCGGGGCCGGTGAGCCCGGTGTGGTTGTAGGAATACACCAGGTCGATATGGCCGGTACGGCCGCTGCCCGCGGCCGCCGACCGCACCTCGGCGATCTTGCGGGCCAGCTCCGCGATCGTGCCCAGCTCCGGCGTCCGGGCGGTGCCGCTGAGTTCGGCGCCCCCGGACATCGGGATCCAGCCCTGGGCCGCCCGGGCCACCCGGCGCCGGCTCAACGCGGAATTACCGCCGATCCAGATGGGGATGGGCTGCTGGATCGGGGTCGGCCGGGCCTGCACGTCGCGGGCGCTGAAATGTTTCCCGGTATAGCTGAACGCCTCGCCTTTCCAGTGCAGCGGCAGCACGTCCAGGGCTTCGTCGAACAGGATGTTGCGCTCCTCGAAATCCACTCCGACCGCGTGGAATTCCCCCTTCAGGTACCCGGTGCCGATCCCCAGGACGGCTCGGCCGCCGGACAGTTTGTCCAGGGTGGCCGCCGCTTTGGCCAGCAGCATCGGATTCCGGTAGGGCGCCACCGACAGGTAGGTGATCAGGCGGATCCGTTCGGTCAGCGCCGCCGCGTAGCCGAGAGACACGAAGGGGTCCAGGGTCTGATGCCCGCCGGCCCCCAGCCAGCGGGCGCCCGGCGCCGGATGCTCACTGAGCGAGAATCCGGCGAATCCGGCCCGCTCGGCCGCTCGCGCGACTTCGCCCAGCGGCCCCGGGTCGAGCACATCGCCTGCCACGCCGCCGGTTTCGGGATAGTGGAAGATGAACCGCATCGCTACCTCCGTGTCCTCGCTCGGGCGTCACCGTCCACGTTTCACCTCGTTGAACGGCACGTCCCGGTCGGCGGCGTACTCGCGCGGCATCCCGAGCACCCGTTCACTGATCACATTGCGCGCGATCTCGGTGCTGCCGCCCGCCAGACTCCAGGCGGCGCGGAACAGGAAGTCGGTGCCGATACGCGCGGTGTCGACCGGATCGCCGGGGGCGTACGTCGCGGCGGCCGCGCCGGCGACCTTCACCGCCAGATCGGTTTGCAGCCATGAGTTCTCGGCGCTGAACAGGCGCGTGATGGAACCGGCGGCAGGCGGCAGCTCCCCGGCGAGCACACCACGGGTGATGTGGTCGATGAGCTGATCGCGCACCACCTGCATGGCCCGCGCCTCACCGATATCCTCGCGGACCCGGATATCGTCGAGCTGTCCACTGTCCCGGGCGATATCCAGGATCGGGGACTCCTCGCCGCCGATATGCGGCCGGGCGCCGCTGAGGTACGGCGACGTCCCGCCGATCGCCGATCGCTCGTGGTAGAGCAGCCGGGACGCGGCCCCCCAGCCGTCGTCGACCCGGCCGATCACGGCCTCGTCGCCGAGCACCACATCGTCGAAGAACTCCTGGCAGAACTCGGTGGATCCGGTGACCTGTTTGATCCGCTGCACGGTCACCCCCGCGGCCGCGATGGGCACCAGGAACAGGGTGAGCCCACGGTGTTTGGGCACCTCCCAGTTGGTACGGGCCAGACACAACCCGTAGTCCGCCGCGTAGGCGCCCGAACTCCAGATCTTCGAGCCGTTGAGGATCCAGCGGTCGCCGTCCCGCTCGGCCCGGGTGGTGAGACCGGCCAGATCCGAACCACCGCGCGGCTCGGACAGCAACTGCACCAGCACCTCGTCGCCGCGCAGCACCGCGCTCAGATGCTCCCGCTTCTGTTCCTCGGTACCCAGGTCGAGCAGAGTGGCCGCGCAGATGGACAGCGTCGGCACATTGAGGATCACCGGCATCTCGTAGGCGTAGGACTCCTTGGTGAACGCCTGCTGATGGGCGGGGGTAAGACCGAGGCCGCCGTACTCCTCCGGGAAGCAGATACCCGCGAAACCACCGTCGTGGAGGATCCGCTGCAGTTGCCGTGCCCGGTCCCACTCCTCTTTGCTGTCGGGCGGGCCCTGGTCCGGTGGTGCGGGTGGGAGGTTGCCGCGCAACCAGACCCGGGCGCGTTCGCGGAACTCGGCTACGGGTTCGAGCTCGGTCGTCATAGGAGTACTGCCTTCCGGAGGAGAGATCGGTCGCACTACGCGGCGGTGACGAGCAGGTCGGTGATCCGGCGGCGATGCTCCTCGGGCGTGCCGTAGAGCGCGCGGCCCAGTCCGATCCGCCGCAGATACAGATGCAGATCGTGTTCCCAGGTGACCCCGATGCCGCCGTGCAACTGCACACAGTCCTGGCCGATCACCGGAGCTTTCGCGCCGACATAGGATTTCGCGACGCTCACCGCTTCCGCTGCGGACAGCGGATCGTCGTCACAGGCCGCCGCCGCGGCGGCGGCGGTCGCCCGGCAGGCCTCGTACCAGGTCTTGTTGTCGGCCATCCGATGTTTGAGCGCCTGATACGAGGCGAGCGGACGACCGAAGGTGAAGCGGTCGGTGAGCCAGACCAGAGTCGCCTCCATCGCCTTGCCGGTGGCGCCCACCGTCTCCGCCGCCGTCAGTACCGCGGCGGTGTGCAACTGGGCGCGGACGGCGGCGGCCGCGGCGGCTCCGGTGTGCACCACGGCGTCCGCGGGTACCGCCACCTCGGCGAATTCGACGCGGGCAGTACGGCGGACAAGGTCCAAGGTCCAGGTGGGGGTGACGGTGACGCCCGGCGAATCGGTGGGCACCAGCAGTTGTACCGGACCGTCCGCGCTCTGCGCGGTCACCAGCAGGATATCGGCGCGGTCCCCGGCTTCGACGCGGTCCTTCACCCCGGTGAGCCGGTAGCCTGCGCCGTCCCGGACGGCACGTGCCCATTCGCCGTCGGTGGGCGCTTCGCGGCCGGCCAGCGCGTCGACGATATCGAGACCGCGTCCGGGTTGGTAGACGGCCCAGGAGGCGATCAGGGCGCCCGCCGCGATCCCGGTGACCGTCTCGCCGAGATCCGCGGCCGCGCTCGCCAGCCCGGCGAGTACCGCGTTGGTGGTGACGAACGGCCCCGGCGCGCAGGCCCGGCCGAGTTCCGTTGCGATCAGCGCCAGTTCGGTCATCGGGCGCCCGGACACGGTGCCGCCACCGTACTCCTCCGCGACGAGCATGGCGGTCCAGCCCAGTTCGGCGGCCGAGCGCCACCACCGATCCGCGAATCCGGTCCCGGCCTCGGCGAGCGCGCGTACTGTCGGCACCGGAACGGTTCCGGCCAGGAATTCCCGGGCTGTCTGCTGGAAGAGCCGCTGGTCAGCGGTGAGATCAAGGGTCATGTTCGCCGGTCCTCCGGTTGACGCACGGCACACCGTGTGGAAATCTCATATTCACAGATGAGAGTTCTATTCTCAATTGCGAAAGTCAACCGGCGGAGCTGCTCGTGGCGGTGGGTGCCGGCCGAGCGAAGGGAACCCGTCACGTGAAAAACTTCGAGGATCTGGACTTCTTCCTCGGGCAGGAGCTGGTCGCCGATCCCTATCCGTACTTCGACGCCCTGCGCGAACAGTGCCCGGTGACCCGCGAGAAGCACCACAACGTCATGATGGTGACCGGCTACGACGAGGCACTGGAAGTCCTCAACGACGCCGAGCGCTTCTCCTCCTGCATCTCGGTGACCGGGCCGTTCCCCGGCTTTCCCGTCCCCCTCGACGAGAACTCCGACGCCGACGCCCTCATCGCCGAACACCGCGATTCGCTGCCGTTCAGCGACCAGCTCCCGGCCCTGGACCCGCCGACCCATACCGCTCACCGCGGTTTGCTCATGCGGCTGATCACCCCCAAACGCCTCAAGGAGAACGAAGAGGCGATGTGGGATCTGGCCGACACGATGCTCGACGAGTACCTGGCGCCCGGGACAGGGGAACTCATTCGCGGTTTCGCGGGCCCCTTCACCCTCTACGTGATCGCGGACCTGCTCGGCGTGCCGCCGGAGGACCAGGAGGAGTTCCTCAACGCGTTGCAGCGCGATCCGCACCGCACCGGCACCGTCGGCAGCACGAGCTCCGACCACGCCATGGAACACAACCCGATCGAATTCCTCTACGAGAAGTTCTCCACCTATATCGAGGACCGTCGCAAGAACCCGCGAGGTGACGTGCTGACCAGTCTCGCGGAGGCCACCTTCCCCGACGGCAGCCAACCGGAGGTGATCGATGTGGTCCGGGTGGCCGCCAACCTCTTCTCGGCCGGCCAGGAAACCACCGTGCGGTTGCTGTCCTCCGGGATGAAGCTGATCGCCGAGGACCCGGAACTGCAGGCGTGGCTGCGTGGCGACCCGGAACGGATCAACAACTTCATCGAGGAGATGCTGCGGATGGAAAGCCCGGTCAAGGGCGATTTCCGGCTGGCGAAGACCACCACCACGGTCGGCGGTGTGGAGGTCCCGGCGGGTACGGTCCTCATGCTCGCCAACGGCGGCGCCAACCGCGACCCGCGGCGTTTCGAGAACCCGAGTGTCTTCGACGCGAAGCGGTCGAACGCTCGCTCCCACATCGCCTTCGGCCGCGGTATCCACACCTGCCCCGGCGCTCCCCTGGCCCGCACCGAGGCGAAGGTGGCGTTCACACGCCTGCTGGAGCGCACCACCGATATCCGTATCGACGAGAGCGCCCACGGCCCGGCCGACGCGCGCAGATACCAGTATCTGCCGACCTTCATCCTGCGCGGGATCACCGCGCTGCACTTGGAATTCGACCGGACGGAAGGGTGAGCCACATGAAGGTCATCGTCGACGAGGACTCCTGCAAGGGGCACGGGATCTGCACCACTTTGTGTCCGGAGGTATTCGCGCTCAACGACTACGGCTACGCCGAGGCGGTCGCCGAGGACATCCCGGAGGATCTGTACGAGGCGGTGCTGACCGCCAAGGACGCCTGCCCGGAGTGGGCGATCGAGATCGTCGACGACACGGAGGGCTGACCACCGGTGCCACCGGCCCGGCAGAGGCGGGAACCGAGGTGCGCATCCCGATCGGGGGTGCCCCGACGACGCCGGACAACGACGGGTCCGACCACCACCGCACGAGTGATCGGACCCGCTGTCAGACCGTGAGCAGGACCTTGGTGGCGCGACGCTCGTCCATCGCGCGGTAGCCCTCCGCGGCCTGCTCCAGCGGAAGGGTGAGATCGAAGACCGCTCCCGGGTCGATATCGCCGCGGACGATGAGGCCGATCAGCTCGGGCAGGAAACGGCGCACTGGGGCCGGACCTCCGTGCAGATGGACGCTGGAGAAGAACAGCCGCATACCGTCGAGTTCGACACCGTGGGCCACTCCGACATAGCCGACATGCCCGCCGGGACGGGTGGCGCGAATGGCCTGCATCATCGATTCCTGAGTGCCGACCGCCTCGACCACCGAATGCGCGCCGAGCCCGCCGGTGAGTTCCCTGATCCGGGCCACCCCGGCCTTGCCGCGTTCTTCGACGAGCTCGTCCGCGCCGAACTCGAGGGCCAGAGCCTGCCGGTCGGCGTGGCGGCTCATGGCGATGACCCGATCGGCGCCGAGTTGTTTCGCGGCCAGGACCGCCAGCAGGCCCACCGCGCCGTCGCCGACGACCACCACCGTTTTCCCCGGGCCGGCCTCGGCGGCGACGGCGGCGAACCAACCGGTCCCGAGTACGTCGGAGGCCGCGAGCAGACCGGGGTAGCGATCCGGGCCGGGAGATCCGGGGACGACCACCAGGGTTCCGTCGGCGAGCGGGATGCGGGCCCGCTCGGCCTGGGTGCCGATCGAGCCCATCGGGATGTTGTGCACACAGCGGCTCTGATATCCGGCCCGGCAGATCTCGCAGGTGTTGTCGGAGGCGAAGAATGATCCGACCACGAAGTCGCCGACAGCGATATCGGCCACCTCCGGACCGACCTCCTCCACGACGCCGATGTACTCGTGCCCCATCGGGGCAGGGCCCTCGACCGGCTCCACGCCGCGATAGGGCCACAGGTCCGACCCGCAGATGCAGGTGGCGGCGATGCGGATGACCGCGTCGGTGGGCTCGACGATCTCGGGGTCCGGCCGGTCCTCGACCCGGATGTCGCCGGGGGCGTACATGACGACTCCACGCATGGTCACCGTCTCCTGTCGTTTTCCTGCTCGGGATCGACGCTTCCGGAGCACCTCGCGGATATTCCCGCACGCGGGACGACCCGGCCGAGCGAATGCATCGCGTCAGGCGAGTACCTCGAGGACTTTGTCGGCGAGCGGCCCGGCGGACGCCGGGTTCTGGCCGGTGAAAAGATTCCGGTCGACGACCGTGTACGGCTTCCAGATCTCCCCGCGGGTGAAATCCACGCCGAGCTTCACCAGTTCGTCCTCGACCGTCCAGAACGCTTTCGCACGCAACCCGACGGCGTCCTCTTCGTCATTGGTGTACGCGGTCACGCGGTATCCGGCGAAGGGCGAGACGCCGTTTCGTCTGGTCGCCAGGATCGCCACCGGGGCATGGCAGACAATGGCCAGCGGCCTACCCGAGGCGAGCGCCGCGGTCAGCAGTCTGCCGGAATCGGCGTCTCGCCACAGGTCCTCCATGGGACCGTGTCCGCCGGGGTAGTAGACGGCGTCGTAGTCGCCCGGGCGGGCATCGGCCAGCTCGATCGGGCGGCGTAACTCTTCGGCCGACCGCAGGGTCTCTTCCAGGTCCCGGGCGAGCTGTTCGCCACCGGCCATCGACGGTCGCAGGCTCATCACATCGACATGGGGTACGACCCCGCCCGGGGTGGCCACCACGATCCGATGACCGGCGTCGGTCAGTGCGCGATAGGGGGCGGCGAACTCTTCGGCCCAATACCCGGTGGGGTGCCGGGTGCCGTCGTTCAGGGTCCAATAACTCGCCCCGGTCACCACGAAAAGAATATCGGCCATACAGCTTACTCCCGATCGGTTGTAGAGCTGTGAGCGGATGAAGTAGATTTCACGCAACCCGAATTCGCATCCACTATAAAGCGGCGCGACGGGGACGGGCAACAGTGCCGACGTCCGAGCGCGCGGCAGCATCGGTGTGATGAATGGACCATCGATGAACGTGAATGCGGTCCGCACGAAAACCGGCGGATACGATGCGTCCCCGCGTTCGCCCGAGGTCATTGTCTCGATGAGGCCGTCGTACGCTGCCGACCCGGCCGTCACACTGCGGTGGATGCGCGATGGCCGGCACCTTCCGGACATCCCGCCCGCGCATACTCCCGATCCACGAGCCGCATCGCCACCCCGGGGCGGCGCCGGCAGGGGCGCCGCTCACTCCCCTGCCCACCGCGGCGACCGCTTCGCCGCGAACGCCGCCGGCCCCTCCTGCGCGTCCGCGCTGTGATAGGCCCGCGCCGAGGCGTGCCGGGCTGCCCGCAGCGCGGCCGACCGGCCCATTTCCGTTGCCAGCATGACTGTTTCGCGTGCGGTGCGCCCCGAGTGCGCGCGCTGATCGATCGGTGGATCGACTACGCCGCACAACCCCCGTTCCCCGGCGGATGCTTCTGGGGCGCGAACCTCCCGGTGTTCGACAGCCGACCCGGTCCGATCCGCGACGCACTGCGGCGCGGACACGGTGCGTGGCTGCGCACGCTCGCGCGGGAGTTCGAGCTCGCCGGGGGCCGCGGCGCCGACGACACGGAGCTGGCGGTCTTCCAGATCGACGCCGTACTCAACGCGGCCAATATCGCCCTGCGCTTCGGCGAGCCGGACAGCGTCGCGAAGGTGCACCGGGTGGTCGACGGTCTACTCGATTCCGGTCACTCCCCCACGGACGGTGCCGGGACGGGCGTTTCCTCGCGGTAGCGGTCGGCGAGTTCGCGGCGGTGGTCGGCCGGGGAACCGAACAACGTGCGGTCGAGCGTGGCGCGTTGCGAGGAGTACGCCCCGCGCCACCACTCGTCCCAGCGACCGGGTTTCGTCCACCACCGGGCGATCCTCGATACCTGAGCCGGGCGCACCGGGCTCGACGACGGCTACCCGCACGGAGCCGTCGGGAGCTCGAGCGGGGATCAGCAGGATGGTCGCCGCCGACGCGTCGGGCACGAAATCCGCGTCTCCGGAGATTTCGAAGCCCTCGATGGTTTGAGTGATATCGAAGGTGGGTACTATGCCTCCGGTGCCGGCACAAGCCGTTTCGCCGCCGGCCGCCGGCACCATATTTCCTCCCAGCGCCGCGACGGGGATCGCGGCGCCCGTGACGGTTTCGCGCAGCACCGCGTCCCGGTGGGCGTTCGGCTCGAGCAGAGTCAGGGCGCCGATACCCGCCGAGGCCACACTCGGATACGCGGTGCGCGCGACCGCCCGGCCCACTTCCTCCAGCAGGATGCCGACCTCGGCCGGACCGGCCCCGGCTCCCCCGTATTCCTCCGCCACCGCCACACCCGGCCACCCGGCCCGCACGAGTCCGGGCCAGTCGACACGGCCCCCGGTGCCGCTCTTGCCGAGCAGTTCCCGGGCCACGGTGCGCATTTCCTCGTGGAATTCGGTGAATTCGCCGCTCATCACGTTCCCGCCGGCTCCCTGGGCAGACCCAGACCCCGTTCCCCGATGATGGTGCGCTGGATCTCGCTGCTGCCGCCCGGCACGGTCCACTCCCACGAGCCGACGAAATCCAGCACCCAGGCGCCGGACTCCCAGCCGCCCGACATGGGTTTGCGCAGGACCGTCTGCCCCGGCAGGCCACAGATCTCCGCCCCGAAATCGGTCATCCGCTGCAGGAGTTCGCTGTAGTACAACTTGACCACGGACGCGTCGGCCGGGCCGACGGTGCCCGTGTCGTGACGTTCGACGAGGTCGCGGCACAGCGCGCGCAGGCCGGTCAACTCGACCTCGAGCCGGGCCAGCCGATCGGCGATATACCCGTCGTCGACCGGGCGCCGCCCGAACGCGTCCGGCTTACGGCATTCCCGCACCAGCCACCCGAATCCGGCATGGCCCAGCCGTTCCGCGAGCTCCAGCATGGTCAGGCCGCGTTCGGCGCCCAGCGTCTGCTGGGCCAGCTGCCAACCCCGGTTCTCGGCGCCGATCAGATTCGCGGCCGGTATACGCACCTCGTCCAGGAAGATTTCGCAGAAATGCGATTCACCGGTGGCCTGGCGGATCGGCCGCACCACGATCCCGGGTGTCCGCATATCCATCAGGAAATAGGAGATTCCGTGTCGTCGGGGGGCGACGGGATCGGTGCGCGCCAGCAGCAGGCACCAGTCGGCGTACTGGGCGCCGCTGGCCCAGACCTTCTGCCCGGTCACCACATAGTCGTCGCCGTCGCGCCGGACGGCGGTGCGCAGTGCGGCCAGATCCGAGCCCGCGCCCGGTTCCGAGAATCCCTGCACCCACAGTTCTCCGTCGAGGATCGCGGACAGATGGCGTCGCCGCTGTTCGGCAGTGCCACCGGCGAGCAGGGTGGCCGCGGCATGGTGGATCGCCACGAATGCCAGGACCAGCCGCGGTGCGTCGTGCGCGGCGAGTTCCTGGTAGAGCACGATCTGCTCCGGAATCGGCATACCGTATTCCCGGGGCCAGTGCGGTACGGCGTACCCGGCGGCCCGCAACCGCTGGAACCACTCCCGTTGGAACGCGACGAATTCCGCGGCGGTGGCACCGGTCTGGGCGGTCCGCCACTCGGCGGGGATATTGGCCCGGCACCACTGCCGCACGGTATCCCGGAATTCCGCGAAGATCACTGTCGGTCACGGTCGCCGCCGCGTCATCGGCGTGCCCGCTCGCGCAGCGCCGCGAGCCGCGTCTTGTGGTCGGCCGATTGCATGGTCACCAACTTCGGCGACGAAACCGGCCTGCAGCGGACCGGCCAGCGCCTGCGAAAGATACATGTTCACCACCCGTTTGGTACTGCTGAGCGCCTGCTGCGGCAGCCCGGCCAGCCGCTCGGCCAGTGCGCGGGCCGCGGCCGCCAGTTCCTCCGGCGGTACGGTCCGGCTGGCCAGACCGAGATCCACCGCGGTGGCCGCATCGATCCGGTCGCCGGTGTACAGGTACTCACGGGAACGCAGAACTGGGGTGAGCAGCGGCCAGAGGGCCGCGCCCCCGTCACCGGCCGCCAGCCCCGCGGCGATATGCGGATCGGCCAGGTGGGCGCGTTCGGAGATCAGGACGATATCGCACAGGATCGCGATACTCGCGCCCAGACCCACGGCCGGGCCGTTCACCGCGGCGATCACCGGCAGGGGGAAGCGCAGCAACTCCTCGATGATCTCCGCGCCCTCGCGGATGCTCTCGTCCCGGGCCACCGGGTCGTCCACGAAGGAGGCGATCCAGTCCAGGTCACCGCCCGCGCTGAACGCTCGACCGGCGCCGGTGAGGATCACCACCCGCGCCTCGGGGTCGGCGGCCAGCTGCCGCCAGACCCGCGCCAGCGCCCGATGCAGGTCGGCGTTCACGGCATTGAGTTCCGCCGGCCGATCGATGGTGACGATGCGCACCGGGCCCTCCGCGGTGACGGTGAGCACATCGGGCAGGTCGTATAGCACGGTGCCTCACACTCCCACCGGATCGGAGAACAGACCCGCCAGGCCGCGCCGGCCGATGCGGCCGGTCAACAGTTGTTCGGTGGTCACCGCGCCGAACGGGAGCCGGCGCAGCGGCAGGCTGTAGCGGGACCGCCACGACAGCGTGGTCTCCTCGCAGAACCCGACCGCGCCGTGCAACTGGTGCGCGGTCCGGAACACGATATCGGCGGCCTCCAGCGCCGCCAGCCGTAACGCCAGCGCGTCGTCGACCGCCTCCGGGCGACCGGTCTGGATACTCCACAGCGCGTATCTGGCCAGCAGGTCGACTCCCCGCCGCTCGACCTCGGCGTCGGTGAGCTGGAACTGTACCCCCTGGAACTGGGCCAGCGGCCGCCCGAACTGTTCGCGCAGTGACACGTGCGTACGAGCGAGTTCCAGGGCCCGGTCCAGCATTCCCAGCAGTGTCCAGCACGGAAGGGTCAGCGCGAGCGCGAGATCCGCACTGCCGTCACCGTCGAGTGGCCGGATCTCGAGCGGGGTGACGAATACCGAGTCCCGGACCGCGCCGTCGGGCGGCAACGGTCGCGCGGAACCCCGTGCGCCGGTGGCGGTCACGGTCGCCCAACGCAGATCCAGTCCCGCCACCGGTGCCGCGGGCTCCGTGCCCGCGACCAGGAGCAGGCCGTCGTGGTCCGGGCCCTCCGGCCGAGCCAGTCGTTCGGCCACCGGGTAGGGCGTCGCCCAGCATCCGGCACCGCGGCACAGCGCGGCCGCCGCCTCCAATTCGACGGCATCCCGTCGCGGGGCCAGTTCCCAGGCGCCGAGGCCGGTGAGCACGGGTTCGACCAGCCGCTGCCGGTCACGCGGGTCCTGTTCGGCCCGCCTCGCCAACTCGTCCCCGCCCGCCGCGCCCAGCGCGCGCACCACTTCGCGACCGAACTCGCGCGCCTCGGGAGCGAGTTCGATCCGCACCTGGTGCGCGGCCTCGACCGGCCTGTTCGATGTCCTCACACTGTCCTCCTCCGCCGACCGCGACAACCCCGGCGGTGGTGCGCCGCCACCGCGGACTCCACTGCCCGGGCCGGGGTGGTACTCCGGCGCCGATCCGGTCATCGACGCGGAATCGCCGATGGCCGTGGAGGCGCGCCGGGCGCGGCGCCGCCACCCGATGGCGGCTCTCCACCCCGGCGGCCGCCCCACCGACGACGGTCGTGGCCGCGCTTCCGGTCGGAGCACTAGTACGCGAGCAGCCGCGCGCGGCGGCACCGGGTGAGCATGCGAGCCCAGCGTCCCCGCAGGGTCTCCGGGATCTCGTCCCAGCTCTCGCCGAGCACCTCGGGCGCGGCGTGCAGCAGCCGATCGCAACGGGCGTAGCGGGCGATGCCGACACGTTCGAATGCCAGCACTTCCTGAACCACCGACCAGCCCTGGTCCACCTCGCCGAGTACATCGGCTTCGGTGGCACGCGCACCGTCGAAGAAGACCTCGTTGAGATGGTGCGGCCCCAGCATGGAGGCGATCGGCCGGACCGTGATGCCCGGATCGGTCATGGGTAGCAGGAAAACGGTGAGTCCATGCTGTTTGCGCCCGGCGTTCGAGGTGCGCGCGAGCAGGAAGCACCACTGGGCCATGGAGGCGTAGGAGGTCCAGATCTTCTGGCCGGAAATGGCCCATCCGTCGCCGTCGGGGCGCGCGGTGGTGCGCAACGAGGCCAGATCGGAATCCGCCTCGGGTTCGCTGAAGCCCTGGCACCAGACGACCTCGCCGCGCGCGATCGGGGGCAGGTGTGTGCGCTGCTGTTCCGGCGTGCCGTGCCGCATGATGGTCGGCCCCACCCAGTTGACGCCCATGTAATGCGCGCCGCGGGGTTCGTGCTGCGCCCACATCTATTCGCGGACCACGGTCCGCTCCCAGATCGACGCGCCGCGGCCGCCGAACTCCGCGGGCCAGGCCAGGCAGAGCAGGCCGCGGTCGGCCAGGGTCGCGCAGAAACGCTGGGCGACGGCGAGGTCCGCGGGATCGTCGGTGAAGGCGCCGAGGTAGTCGGCGGGGACCTCGTCGGCGATCAACCGGCGTAGCTCACCGCGGAGCTTCGCGGCGGTCGCACCCAACGTGAAATCCATGGGCGTACCCTACGGCAATCCTATTAATGATTGCGATGTTTACGCACCTGCAGCCGGGCACCGGATCCGGCGTTCGGTCTCGGCGCGCAGGTGGTTGATCTGCCAGGTCGCCCGGGTCTCGGCCACCCGGCTCACCACCTGGGCGGCGACCTCACGCGCGTCGAGGGGTGCACGGTCGGGTGTGGGGTGGTTCAGGGCGGCCGCCAGCATGATCCGCACGGCATCGGCGCCCAACAACTGCTCGGCGCTACCGGATATGCCACGAGTGCCGATGGGGGCTACATAGACAGCATCGACGTCCGGGAACGACTCTGGGGGCGGGGTATCGCCACCCGGGCTCTGGCCGAGATTCGTGAGCAGGTCCCCGGCTACACCTGGCGGACCAGCATGCACAAGAACGAGGCGAAAAGCTTCTGGTTGCTCCTCGCCGAACGCACACGCAGGCCGCGCAGGATAATGGCGGCTTTCGTTGCAGTCAGGTCTGTCGGCGCACCGCCGGGCAACAACTCGCGCAGCAACGCAGGAAGCTGGTTCACCGATCGAGTCCTGTTGCTGGACGAGTTCTTGCGACGCTCGTCGAGTAGCGCCAGCGAGTCGGCAGGAGTTTCCGCGTGCACCGGACGCGCATCCCCGTGCAGCGCCGCGACGCAAGCCGCCGCGGCAGCGTCGATACGGTCATTCTTCCGGCGACCGCCGCGTGAAAGCTGCCGGACCCGCGCTGTCGCGGCCGGCGCCACGTCCACGACCATCTCGCCCATCGCAACCAGCCACAGCGCGAGGTGGTGGCCGAGTCCCTCGGCGTTCTCCACGGCCCACCGGCGTTGGGGCCATCGCCGCGCCCACTTCAGGAGCTGCCGATAGCCTGCAAAGCCCGCATCGACACGGACCGATCCGAGGTCGGAATTCGTCGTGGGATCGACCGCTGTCGCGGTGTGGCTGGACTTGTGCGGATCGATCCCGATCAGCATCATCGGATTCGGTTCCTCGTCTCATCGGATGGGGAATTTACGGCCGACATGTCGACTTCAAGAACCTCTCACAGCAGCTTGTCGTCACACCTCTGTCGAGTCAGACCGTGAACGGAGACCGGACGGGTAGACAGATCGCGGGCAAGTCAACCGCGAAGGCGACAGACGGTTCACGAGTCAGCCCGTCCGGACTCCTACGGCACGCTACGGGGCAGCCGACCCCGACTACGACACCGCTGCTCTCCAGATAAGTGGACGGTTCAGTAGGCGCGCGGGTCGAGAATGAAACTTGTGACCGAAGACGAATACGAATACGAATACGACTCTGAATGGTCGTACCGTGCCCTCAAACTTCGAGAGCGCTACCAGGAGGCGCGCAAAAATCTTGATGCTCCTCGGAGAATGAAACCGGACGAGCCTGCGATCGAACGGCTCACCGGAGAACGGAAGCTCCTCTGGGCGCAGTTCCGCAAGGCGCAGGACGACGGTGAGGCGCGGGCATACGAAGAGTTCCTGGCATGGTTCCCGGGTCCGATCGGATGGAAGCCTGGCACTTGGGCGATCGGGAAGTGGCTTCGGATAATCCTGTTTCCCCAGCGGCATACCTGGTCCCTGGAGAAGCGCCAAGCTGCCCGATTCAGGGCACGTAGGGAATTTGAAAGCACCTACTCGGACCCTCATTCTGGACGGAACTTCTTTTTGCAGTCCGACGCGATCGATGCTGAACTCGAAGCCGCCCGCATGCCTGAGAACCGGGCCCACTACAGGTGGCAGATGGACGACGTCATCAGAGAGTTCCATACCAAGGAAGGCTTGGGCGTGGCGGAAATCGCCGAACTCTTGAGCGAAAGCCCCCACCATATCGCGTCTGTGCTGCGCCTTCGCCGGGCGCTCGGTTCCACTGACGGCTCCCCCCGGTGGGAATCCGTATCTGACCACGGTGGCAGCAGTAGCTTCGATGGTGGCTTCAGCGGATGCGGTGGCGGAGACAGTGGCGGATGCGGTGGCGGCGGAGGGCCCGACTGACGAGCGTCCGAGAACTTCATCGCCGGCCGCAGCCGGGCACAACGCCGTTACGACATAGCCTTCGCCCCCGCGGTGAGCTCGGGCAGGTATTTGTACAGCGTGGTCCGCGAGACCCCCAGCAGCCGCGCGATCGAGGACACCGACTCATCCGGCCGAGTCAACAACGCACGTGCCTGCCGGACCTGCTCCTCGCTCATGGCCGGTGGCCGGCCCAGGCGCTGCCCGCGGGCCCGGGCCGCGACGAGGCCTTCGTGGGTACCGTCGACGATCAGTTCGCGGATGAACTCGGCCAGGGCGGCGAAGACGTGGAACACCAGCCGGCCACCGGGGGTGGTGGTGTCGAGGGCTTCGTGCAGGGACCGGAACCCGATACCGCGGCGGCGCAGATTGGCCACGATCGAGATCAGGTCCTGCAGGGATCGGCCGAGCCGATCCAGGGAAGCGACGACGAGGGTGTCGCCGGCGCGCATGTAGTCCAGGCACGCCGACAACTGTTCGCGCTCGACGTCCTTGCCGGACTTCTTGTCGGCGAACACCTTCTCGCAGCCGGCCGCCTTCAACCCGCGGGTTTGCCGATCGAGGTTCTGGTCGCGGGTCGAGACGCGGGCGTACCCGATCAGGGCTCCTCCTCCGCCGATCGGATCCAGGGCATTGCCATCGAGCGAGAGTGGTTCGAGCGCATCGGTGTCCGCCATCCGATAATCGTACATAAAAAGGTGATCCGAGGTTGTTGAACAACTGGACTTTACGACGTGTTTTTTGAACAGTCACCGCTTTCGCCCGACCTGGGCTTTCCCGTGTCGATGTTCGAAGTCGGCTGCGCCGATGTTCGAAGTTCTCTTCACCTGGCTGAGCCTCGTTGATGTGACAGGTCGGTCTGTGCGGTGTGAGCTGCGGCGAGGTATGCCCAGCCGGACCATCTGACGGAAGTTCAATCTGGACCACTTGGCCGGTTGGGTTGGTGGTTTCAGTCTTCAGTTGTGCCGGCGGTGGGGACGCGGCCGAGGTCGCGGTCCTTGAGCCGGTAGCTGGCGCCTTTCAATGCGATGACCTCGGCGTGGTGGACGAGGCGGTCGATCATGGCCGCGGCGACGACGTCGTCGCCGAAGACCTCGCCCCACCGGCCGAACACTTTGTTGCTGGTCACGATCAGCGAGGCGCGTTCGTAGCGGGACGAGACGAGCTGGAAGAACAGGTTCGCGGCTTCGTTCTCGAACGGGATGTAGCCGACCTCGTCGACGACCAGTAGTGGGTAGCGGCCGAGTTTGGTCAGCTCGGCCTGCAGGCGGCCGGTGTGGTGGGCTTCTGCCAGGCGGGAGACCCATTCGGTGTCGGTGGCGAACGCGACTCGGTGTCCGGCCTGGCAGGCTCGGATGGCCAGTCCGATCGCGAGGTGGGTTTTGCCGGTTCCGGGCGGCCCCAGGAATACCACGTTCTCTTTCGCGGTGACGAAATCCAGGGTGCCCAGGTGCGCGATCACGTCGCGTTTGGGGCCGCGAGCGTGACCGAAGTCGAACTCCTCGAGGGATTTGCGGTGAGGGAAGCGGGCCGAGCGGATTCGTCCTTCACCGCCGTGGGATTCGCGGGCGGAAACCTCGCGTTGCAGGCAGGCGACGAGGAACTCCTCGTGGGTCCAGTTTTCGGCGCGGGCGCGTTCGGGCAGCCGTTGCGCGGCTTCGCGCAGCGACGGCGCTTTCAACGCTCGGGTGAGAAAGCTCAGTTCCGCAGCGAAATCGCGCGTCGTGGTGGAGGTTTCGGGGCGGTTCTGGTTCGGCCGGGCATCACGCCACCCCGCCTTCGATGCCGAGTGCGGTGTCGTAGTCGCCCAGGTTGCGTTGCTCGATCTCGGGTTCCGGTGCCGGTCGAACGACACCGATGCTGCCGCGCCGCAACGCTTTCGCCGCCTCGATATGGGCGAGGTCGATCGCCGAGATTCACTACCTCGCCAGCGGCACTCGTGCCTACCACTGGGTGTTCGAGGGCGACATCGAGGCGTGTTTCGACGAGATCGACCACACCGCGCTCATGGCGCGGATGCGGGCGAGAGTCTCCGACAAACGGGTTCTGGCCCTGGTGAAGTTGTTTCTGAAGGCGGGAATCCTGTCGAAGGACCTGACCTTCCGGAGCAACGCCACCGGAACTCCGCAGGGCGGGATCTTGTCACCACTGCTGGCCAATATCGCCTTGTCCGTTCTGGACGAGCATTTCGCCGCCAAATGGGAAGCGCTCGGACCGTATTGGACACGCGCCAAGTATCGCCGGGCCGGTGGGGCCACGATGAAGATCGTCCGCTATGCAGACGATTTCGTCGTCATGGTCCACGGCAGCCGGGCCGATACCGAAGCGCTGCGTGACGAGGTCGCGGCAGTGCTCGCGCCGATGGGCTTGCGCTTGCCGGCGGAGAAGACCAAGATCTGCCACATCGATGACGGGTTCGAGTTCCTGGGTTTCCGCATCCAGCGGCAGACCAAAAGAGGCACGGCGAAGCAATACGTCTACACCTGGCCGTCGAAGAAGGCGCTCGCGTCGGTGATCGACAAGGTCAGGATGGTGACGCGCCGACACAAGCATCGAACGCTCGCCGACCTGCTGCACCGGCTCAACCCTGTCCTGCGGGGATGGTGCGGCTATTTCCAGCACGGGGTGTCCAAACGCACCTTCAGCTACCTCGACCACTACGCGTGGTGGAAGGTGGTCGATTGGATGCGCACAGGGCGCCCGGTCCGACCCCTACACCGAGCACTCCACCGCTCGGATTCCTGGACACTCTGCGTCGACATCAACGCTGGTCAGCGATATATGGAGCCCAGGAACTGTTCATGAATACGTCTTTGTGGACACTGGTCGCCGTGTCCGCGTCTCCCCTCCGGGCGCGGACAGCAGGGGGGTCTCGGGCATCCTGTGGTCAGTTTCGAACTGGATCGTGGTGGTCGGCGAAGTTCAGGAAGCGGGGAATGATCGCTTCTTGGTTCGCCCACAGCAGGTCGTGCCCGATGCCCGGGTAGATCTGCACGTCGACCGTCGGAATGTGTTTCCGAGCGCGGGCTGCCCCGACTTCGGGATCGTTGACGACGGTTTCGGCTCCGAACAGCACCAGCGTCGGCGCGGTGATGGCCGCCAGCTCTTCGTCGGTGACGACTCGGTCCCACGGCATGCCGGGCCGGAATTTCAAGGCCGCCATCGCCATCGCGAACTCCTCGTCGGTGAGCTCGGCTCGGGGCGTCAGCCACGCGTTGAGTTTGCGCATTCGCTCGGGGGTCGGACGCAGGCCGGCGGCAAGGAATTTGAGCAGAAGGCTCCATTTCGGTTTGGCGAAGGTGGCCCCGCCGGGTTCGAACATGGTGAGGCTGGCCAAGCGGTCGGAGTGGTAGACCCCGACCATGGTGGCCATCCAGGCACCGAGCGAATTGCCGGCCAGGTGGACTCGGCTCTCGCCGAGACCGTCGAGGGTCTCGATCACCCACTTCGCCACGTCGGCGCCGTCGCGCACGGGTGCGGTCTGCACGCAGCGGCCGGGCCACCCGATGACATCCGGTGTGTACACCACGCGTTCGCGGGCGAAGTCCTCGATGAATCGCTGCCATACCAGTCCGTTGCCCGAGGTGCCGGGCAGCAGCAGGACCGGGGCGCCCTTCCCGCTGCCGGACTTACGTACATGTGTCGTCCCGAACGATGTTTCGACGTCGAGGACGGTCGAGGGGATCGGCCACCGCTGCGCCCACGAGTCGTAGATACGCAGGAAGTCGGCTTTCGCCTCGTCGCTGGTGAATCGTCCGAGTTTCGGCATGAGTTCACTCCTCCAAGTTTTTATAGTATGTACATACTATGTTAGATAATACAGGCATACTATGAAGCTGGAAGTTCCGCATATCAGCGACGAGGAGCGAGCCGGTGCCACGATTGGTCGATCACGAACTGCGACGGCGGCAGATCACCAGCGCGGTGCGGCGGCTCATCGTCCGCGGCGGCCTGGACGCCGTCACTTTCCAATCGGTGGCTGTCGAAGCCGGCTTCTCGGTGAGCCTGGTGCAGTACTACTGCGGAACCAAGAAGGATCTCCTGCTCGCGACCCACCGATCGGTGATGGAGAACGTCGGTACCCGATTCGCGCAGCGCTGGACCGCCTTGGGTGAGGTGATGCCCCGCGAGGCCATTCACGCGGTACTGACCGAGCTATTACCTCTCGACGAACAGCGTCGCGAGGAAACCATCGTTCTCGGCGCGTTCGGCACCGGATCGGTCACCGGCCAGGGGATCACTCCCGAGGAAACCCTCACGGCATCGAACCTTCTGGTGTCCATCCTCGCCGACCAACTCCGGCGAGCGCCCCAACTCGAACCGCCGGTGAATCGGATCGAACTCGTCGCCGAACTCATCGCGGCCGCGATCGCCGGGATAGCCCAAGGCATGATCCAAGGCCACGGAACAGCCGAGCTGGCCCTCGAACTCGTCGACCAGCAACTCGACCTCGTCCTTGGAAAGCGAAACTGAGGCCCGGCCCGAGTGTTCAAGAAATGATGGCGGTCTCAAAGGGTCAGTGCATCACCGCTGTTCAGGTGTTCAGCGTAGACCTCGGCAGGGCTTGCGGTATCCGTGGATCCTGCGGGGTCGATGGTTGAGTTCGCAGGCGATGGCATCGAGATCGGTCTGGTCGAATCGGCGCGGTTCAGCGCTCTTCGGTAGGTATTGGCGCAGCAGTCGGTTGGTGTTCTCGTTGGTGCCGCGCTGCCAGGGGCTGCGCGGTTTGCAGAGGTAGATCGGTGCCTGCGTCGCCGCGGTAATCGCCCGGTGGCCGGCGATCTCGCGGCCGCGGTCTTAGGTCAAGGTCCGCCACATCGACGCGGGCAGACCGAGCAGGACCCGGGTCAGGTGCGGGGTGACCTGCGCGGCTTCGGTGCCGTCGGGCAGCGCCACCAGGACGGTGAACCGGCTGGTCCGCTCCACCAGCGTGGCGAGCACCGACGGCCGCGAGCCCATCACCAGATCACCTTCCCAATGACCGGCGACTTGGCGGGTTTCGACCTCGGCCGGACGTTCGCTGATAGGCACGAGTTCTCGGATCACGCCTCGCCCGTCGGGTTTGCGGGCTCGTTTCGGGTGTCGCATCGGGCGTCCGGTGCGTAACCGCTGTGTCAGAGTGCGGTCGATCGCCCTGCGCCGCAGGTCGAACAGTGCCAGGTAGATCGCTTCGTGCGAGGGCGAGCGCCCAGCGACATCGCGATCATGCGCGCTGAGCAGCCCATAGCCAGGCCCCGTGAGATCTCCTCACGCTCGGCCAGCGTCAGATGCCGGCCCTGACGGACTCGGGGTCGCTTTCGGACTTCTCCGGTCTGAGCCAGGAACCGGCGCACATGCTGCAGCGGCATCCCGAGTGACCGCGACATCGAACTGAGCGACTCACCGGCCCGCCACCGTCTCCACAACTCGTCCTGACCAGCGGGTGACAACCCGTAGTCCCGCACCGAACCCTCCACGCCGACATGATCATCCACGCGGTGATGCACTGACCGATTGAGCCCAAGATCGGTTGATGAACAGTGTCTTCGCTGAGACGGCGCCGGCCACGACGGTCGCACCCGCGCGTGTTTCTGCGGAGGAGACGCTGCGGCCGGGGGTGACTTTTCGGGTGCCGGATCTGTTGCCCACCCCCGTGTGGGTCCCGTAGCTGTCGTCGCATCGACCGGAGGCGGGCATGCCCGAGTCCACGAACACGACCGACGCGATCGACCCGGAGACCACCTCACCTCTGGTGCGACAACTGAACGGCAGGAACTGGCTGCCAGCGGTAGAGGAGGAGGCGCTGCGTGCGGAGCTGTTCTATCAGCGCGCGGTCCACGCTTACATGACCATGCAGCCCGCCTTGAATGTGATCGGGATGCGCGACGGGTCCGAGGAGGCATTCGGCCGCGGCTACAACATCCTGCCGGTCGGGAAGGACCGGATGGACTCGCGTAACAGGGTTCCCACACCCAACGCCGATGTCATCTACTCGATGAGCTATCCGGATCTGGGGGAAGGCGACGGGCACCCGGATCCGGCCGCGGGATTCGAGGTTGCCGAACGAACCCGGGTCTTTCCACTCTGGACACCGGAGAAAGACGTGCCGGCCATGCAGTTCCCCGACGCCAGCGGCCGCCGCCTGAACATGATGTACCCTACCGACTTCACCTACTGGACCAAGCTCGCCGAGTTCGTCGACTACGAACCGACCTCCGCGATCGAGCCCGAACCCCGCGGCGTTCTGGCCTCGATCGGCATCATCAAAGGCCGGCCGTTCCGGCCCGACGACTGGCAGCGCGCCGCGCTGGAACGGGCCGTGACCGACGCGCCGCGGATGATCCTCGCCCTGGCCCAGCTCGCCGCGACGACAACCACAACTACTACTACAACGACCGCCACTGGCAGATCGCCTGGGCCGGCGGCACCGCCGAATGGGTGCAGGACACCTACCTCGACATCAACACCCGCGCACGCTTCATCCAATACGCCTACTCCTCGGCCCCGCGATGAACATCCACTCCACCGGCGCCGGATCGAAATACCCGTTCAGCTACCACGACGCCGACGGAGAATTCCTGCACGGCAGTCACACCTACAAACTGCACCTGCCGGTGGACGTGCCGGCCGGGCTGTTCTGGGCGACCACCGCCTACAACATCACCGACGGCACCATGCCCGAAACCGACCAGCTGCTCCCCTCGACCAACAGCTACTACGACATCCCGCACAACAACGACGGCCCCATCGACATCTGGTTCGGCCCCCGACAGCCCGCCGACGTCGCCGCCGCGGCCTACATCAAAACCATCCCCGGTCGCCACTTCCTCGTCGCGCTACGCCTCTACGGCACCGAGGCCGCCTTCTACGACCAGACCTGGCGTCCCGATGACCTCCATGAGAACCGACTGGGCCCACACCGGCGAAACGGCATGCCC
Organism: Nocardia sp. NPDC004568; assembly: GCF_040609955.1. Lineage (NCBI taxonomy): Bacteria > Bacillati > Actinomycetota > Actinomycetes > Mycobacteriales > Nocardiaceae > Nocardia > Nocardia sp. NPDC004568. The sequence continues at coordinate 340 of NZ_JBEXLL010000046.1, read as the reverse complement.
AGTCTGTCATCCATCAATGGGGCGTTCTTGGACGAAATTCGCGCCTAAATCATCGCTGAGCAGCGATTATTGCCGCAGTAAGTGTCCATAAATGCATCGGTTGATGGACACCGCCTTGTGCCGGTCTTACCCGGCCAGATGGTCTGTCCACGACGGTTTCGTACTTCCGTGCCCGCGCAACGAGGCCCCCGTCCACCCGAAGCTCCCCAAAAACGATCATTTATGAGAAGTCCTGCCCATCGGAAGTCGCCTGATTCTCGGTCAGGGCTCGGCGATCACCCCGGTACGGGGGGAGCCGAGGACTCTGGTGGCGAAGTTCGCCAGCTGTGCCCGTATTTTT
>NZ_JBEXLL010000045.1:0-57848 GCF_040609955.1 Nocardia sp. NPDC004568 | reverse complement strand
TCACCGGCACCAGCCCCGCCAGCGACACCAGACTCTGATCATCGAACACCGCTGACTCCGCGGCGAACCTATGCAAAACTTGCACCCGAAGTGCCCTTCTGAACCGGACCGATCACTGCCTCAACACCAGCGATCTTCCCAGTTCAAAGGGCATTTCTCCATTCACACCACCCCAACCTGACAGTAACCGATCGGTGGATCGAGGCTAAGGCTTGGCGGGGCGAACAGGACAGCCCAGGCAGGTCCAATTGAACCGCGTCAGGAACATCACTGAGACACAGCGCGGCCCTGGCGGATACCGGTCGCCAGGGCTGCGCTTTCGGAGTTGCCGGGCCGTGGACCAACTGTGCAGGTTTCACGATTTTCATCGTGGCGCCGGCACACGTCCCGGCTGGGCTGAGCGAGTTCGCAGGTCCTATATTCGGCGCTGCCCGCCTTCGAGCCCGGCGACCACGCGGACGGCTTCGGCGATGGTGCGGTAGTCCTTGCGCAGGATGCTGCCGTGGTTGCTGGGGACTTTCGCGTGGATCTCGATGTTCGGGTTGCGTTCGACGACCTTGTCGAGGCTGGCGCGGATGCGTTCCTGCTGGTCGCCTCTGCTGCCGAGCGAGGACCCCGAAGCATTCACGTAGCGGGTCGGGACGCTGATGTTGTCCATCACCGGGCCCAGGACTCGTTCGCGGGCGATCTCGCCGGCCTCGATGTTGCTGTCGGCCATCTGTTCGGCGGTCATGCGCGCGCCCCGCCCCGTCACCCACATCAGCGGCATCAACCAGCCCAGCCGACGCCACAGTTTCCGCATGCCCTCGATATCGACCTCGTCGATCCAGTCGTGCGGTTGGGCGCCTTCGACCAGGACCGCGCCCACGGTCCGGTCGGGGTTGCGGCTGGCCCAGTGCGCCGCGACGAAGGCCCCGTAGGACCAGCCGATCGCCAGCACCCGCTGCGCGCCCCTGGCCGCGAGCACGGCGTCGATATCGGCGACGTTGGTTTCGAACGAGTAGTCCGCCGAGGTCCTCGACTTTCCGCGGGCCCGCATGTCGTAGGTGATGTGGCGCCACCCCGGCCCGAGTTCGGCGATCACCGGGCGCCAGTTCTTCTGGGTGGCGACGTGGCCGTTGACATAGAGCACCGGGATGCCGGGGCCGCCGGTGTCGGTGACGGCCAGGGCCGTGTCACCGACCGGCACCATGCCGGTCCACGTCGAATCGACCGGGGAAGTGCGGTTGTTCGTCATGTTCTGCTCCTGATGGTGTCTGGGCGCTGATGCTTCAGAGGCTGCGGGCGATGATGTCGCCGCGGGAGGTGGTGGCCCGGATGTCGAGTTCGGTGGTGCCGTCGTTCTTCAAGGAGTTGCCGACTCGGCCGTGGAGAGTGTTCGCGTCCAGGGCGGCCGAGACACCGGCAGCGGCGGCGACCGAAATGTCGCCGGACTGGGTACGGAGCACGACCGTGCCACGCACGGCCTCGGCGATCTGGATATCGCCACAGGTGGTGCTGATGTCTGCAGGGCCGGTGAGGCGGCCGATTTCGACGTTGCCGTCGATCGCGGCGAGGCTGACACTCGCGGCCTCGTCGATCTCGACCCGGCGGGCGCCGCCGAAGGCGACCTCGCCGAGGCGTCCGACGCCGCGGAGCTCGCAGCCACCCACAGTGGCTTCGATACGGGAACCGACGGGCAGGTGCACGGTGACCTCGAGAGATTCGGAGGGGCCGAAGAGTTGGTCGCCCGGAGCCGCAGCCGTAATCCGCAGAACACCCTCGACGTAGGTGACGGTTGCACGCTCGGCGACCTTGATGTCGCGGCTCTTGCCGGGGTCGACGGGTGTGCGATTCCCCTCGTACCGTGGAGGCCGGACTGTAGAGGAAGGCCATGGCGGAGAAGAGACGGAAATTCGATCAGGAGTTCAGAGATGGTGCGGTGCGGATCGTGCGGGAGACCGGGCGTCCGATCGCGCAGGTCGCTCGTGAGCTCGGGATCAACGAGGGCACGCTGAACAACTGGGTCTCCCGGGACCGGCAGCGGCGCAGCGCGGCGGACGGGGGCAGGTTGACCGGGTCCGAGCGTGAGGAGCTGCTGCGGTTGCGCCGGGAGAACGCCGAGCTGGCGATGGAGCGTGATGTCCTCAAGCGATCAGTGGTCCTGTGGGTGAAGGAGGCGACCAGGTGAGTGTGGCCGGGTTCATCGCCTCCCAGAGGACCGAACACGGTGTCTCGCACGCCGTCGCCTGCCGCGCTCTCGATGTCAGCGAGTCCTGGTTCTACAAGTGGCACGACCGCGAACCGACGCCGCGCCGGCAGCGGCGCCGGGAGTTGACCGCCGCGGTCGAAGCGGTGTTCACCGAGTCCGGTTGCACTTACGGCAGTCCCCGGGTCGGTGATGAGTTGCGTGAACAGGGCTGGGCGGTGTCGGACAACACGATCGCCCAGGTCATGGCCGACAATGGGTGGGTTGCGCGGAGGGTGAAGCGTCCGCGGTCGACAACGCGGCAAGGGAAACGGCCTGCAGCACCGGATCTGGTGCGCCCTCAGTTCACCGCGGTCGCTCAGGACGTTCTGTGGTGCGGTGATGTCACCGAGATTCCCACTGCTGAGGGAAAACTGTATCTGGCGACGGTGGAGGACCGGTTCTCCGGTCGGCTACTCGGCTACGCCACCAGTGCCCACCACGACGCCGAACTCGCGTGTGCCGCGCTGCGTATGGCCGCAACCACCCGCGGTGGGTTCGACGCGGTCGACGGGGTGATCTTTCATTCCGACCGTGGCAGCGAGTACACCGCAGCGGCCACCAACGCGCTGTGCCGGTCGCTGGGCGTGGTGCAGTCGATGGGCCGGGCCGGTTCGGCCCTGGACAATTCACCCGCGGAGTCGTTCAACTCGCTGCTGAAGGTCGAGGTCGTGCACCGTCACCGGTTCCGTACCCGCGTCGAGGCCGGTATGCGGATCGTCACCTGGATCACCGGGTTCTACAACCCGAAACGCCGCCACAGCCTCTGCGGCGGCATGTCACCGATCAACTACGAAAACCAGATGGTCGCCGTCCGCGCGGCGGCCGCAGCGGCCCTGTCACGAGACGAGGCCGCATAAAGGAACCCTCCACGGTTTCAGGGGATTGACAGTGCGACCTCGACGGTGGTGTCGGCGCGGATGCGTAACGGCGGGCCCACCGCCTACCGCGCCGACCTGGCCCATCGCGCCACCGAACGCCGCGCCCAGCAGCGCCGCCGGGCCGCGCCCCGAGGGCAGCAAACACCGACGCAAATGCACGGACGCGATACCGAGGCCGTGCGCGCCTATGAGGAGACGTTCACCACCCTGCTCATGGCACAGGGCATGCCCAGCATGATGGCTCGGGTACTTACCTGCCTTTTCACCGCTGACACCGGCAGCTCTGCAGTGTCCGAACTCGTCGCGCGCCTGCAGGTCACCCCGGCCTCGATCTCGAAGGCGATCGCGTTCCTCGAAAGCCAAGGCCTGGTCCGCCGAGAACGCGATGAACGCCGCCGCGAGCGCTACATCGTCGACGACAACGTCTGGTATCAGGCGACGATCGACAGTGCCCGCGGCATGGCCGAAGTCGCCGAGATCACCCGCCGCGGCGTCGACATCTACGGCCGCGACACTCCGACCGCCACCCGTCTCGCGAACATGGCCCGCTTCAGCGACTTCATCAGCGAAAGCATCCTGCGCGCCGCAGAGCAGGGCAGCGAGGTCCTCTACGCGAAACCCGAAACCAGCTCGACCGGCACCACCGAGTCGAATCCAGAACATGGATAGCTGCGCGGATCGACGCGGCAGGCAAGCCTTTCCGGGGAAAGGTATTCCATCGACCACACGAGCAGGAGCTCGTCGAGTTCATCGAACTCGAATCGACCGGACGGATGCCATCCACGGTATCGCTCGCTCGGAAGCCCGGCTCCGGCGCTGCGATCCTGCGGGGCAGGTATGAAGCCTCGGTGCGTCGCCTGCGACGGTGTTCACAAATAGGTAGTTATTGGACGAATCAACTCGATAACCACCGTTAACCAGCGATGATAATGAGCTCACCTGTCCAGGAATGCTTCGGTTGATGAACAGCTTCGAACACCTCCAGCGTCGAACTCGCGGCCTACAGGGAAGTCGGTGGCAGCATCGTGGTGTGGTCGCGCGGGTGGAGCTGACAGCGTTGAAGTTGCCGTGGAGGCTGACCCTGGAGCAGGGATGGGAAGCGTTCCGGGCTGGCAATCCTCCCGTCGGTGCTGTGATCACTCGTCCTTGGTCTATGGCTGGTTGTTCCCACCGGCTCGAAAGACGAACCGCAGGGACCGAGCAGCCCGGAAAGGGTCCAGCAAGAAGTCGCCGAGCCCGCACCACCTGCGGCCGAAGAGCCCGCACCACCAGCGCCACCGGTTCAGGCCCCGCCGCCGCACGGCTGTTACCCGTTCCAACCCAACTGCTGAACCCGTCATACTTCGGTTATGGGGATCGAGTCGCCACGGAGGCATGCACGCGGGGGACGTCTGGGCGGTACCAACGTGAGGGGGTACACCCGCGTCACCGACAGGCCCGCGCCACGGCGGGGTGGCGGCCGGTCACCGTACTACCCCGGATCGCGCAGCGCCTCGGTCATACCGACCCTGTGGGCCCTCGGCGCGTTGCTGGTCGGCGGGATTCTCGTGCTGGTCGTACTGGCCCTCACCCACATGGACTCACCCACCGAACGCACCGAGGGGCCCTGTCGCGCCGTCGACGGTCGCGCCCGCGAAACCCGCTGCCCCGCCGCCGGCGTGCTTCCCTCTGGCGCCCTGCTGACGGCAGCCGCACCGCCTCGATCAGTCTCCGCACCGGTGTCTCGAAACCTAAGTAATGAGACAGCAGTATGGTCGTGGCAACCACGTAGGTTCGGCTGCGGCGCGCTTTCGGGCCCGGACCGGCCTCATGGCGGCGGGCCGGGCCGCTCGGCCGCCGCCGTGGCGGCAGCCAGGCAGAAATCCCCCAGCCGCGCGATCTCGGCGGGGGTCGGCTCGGTGTCCGACCACAGATACTCCGACAACCTCCCGACCGTCGCGTAGGCGACGAGACCGGCCACGAATTCCGGTTCGGCGACGCCCAGTTCGGCGAACGGCGCATGCAGCAGCTCCGCGAGCCGGCGCGGCGCCGAGCCGGCCTGCCCGGTCACCAGGTCCACGCCCAGCCCACCGGTATGGCACAGCACGGCCCGGGTATCGGCGGCGAGCGCCGGCTCGGCCTGGGCCAGGATCGCCGCCACCCAGCAGCGGACGCTCGCCCGCGGTTCCTCCTCCTTGGACATCCGGTGCGCGACATAGTGCGCCAGCCGTTCCGCACCATCGGCGAGCACCGCCGCCATCAGTGCGTCCTTGGACCGGAAGTGCCGGTAGAACGCATCGTTGGACAACCCCGCGGCGGCGACGATATCGGCCACCCGGGGACGCGCGTCGGCGCCACATCGCCGCACCTCATCCAGGGCGGCATCCAGCAGCCGGCGAATCTCGCCGGCGTATTCCGCCTCCCGTTCGGCCACCGCCTTCCGGGCGATCCGGCCGACCAGCTCCGACTCGGCAAGAATTGCATTCTTCTTCACGAGAAGTATAGTCTCACGACACGAGAGGAGGCGCAAATGGCATAAGATTTCGAGACCGAACCCGATTTCCAGGCGAAACTCGACTGGGCCGACGCGTTCGTACGCGACGAGGTCGAGCCACTGGATCTCCTCTGGCCGCACGAACAGTTCGTACCCCTGGAGGGCGCCCGGCGGGCGGCCGTCGACCCGCTCAAACAGCGGGTCCGTGACCAGGGGCTGTGGGCCACCCACCTCGGCCCGGATCTCGGCGGGCAGGGTTACGGGCAGCTGAGATTGGCGCTGCTCAACGAAATCCTGGGGCGCAGTTCCTGGGCACCGATCGTCTTCGGCTGCCAGGCTCCCGATACCGGCAATGCCGAGATCATCGCGCACTACGGCACCGCCGCCCAGAAAGAGCGGTACCTGCGGCCACTGCTCGACGGGGAACTCTTCTCCTGTTATTCGATGACCGAACCGCAGGCCGGCGCCGACCCCACCCTGTTCCGCACCCGCGCCGTCCGCGACGGGAACGACTGGGTGATCAGCGGCTGGAAGTTTTTCTCCTCCAATGCCCGCACCGCCGCGTTCCTCATCGTGATGGCCGTGACCGACCCGGAGGTGAGTCCCTACCAGGGGATGTCGATGTTCCTGGTGCCCGCCGACACCCTCGGGATCCATATCGAGCGCAATATCGGCCTGGCCGGCGAACCGCTGAACGACGGCTCGCACGCGCTGATCCACTACGACGATGTCCGGGTGCCCGCCGAGGCCCTGCTGGGCGAGGCGGGGCAGGCGTTCGTGATCGCGCAGACCCGGCTCGGCGGGGGCCGAATCCATCACGCCATGCGCACCATCGGGCTCGCACAGAAGGCCCTGGACATGATGTGCGAACGCGCGCTGAGCCGGGAGACCGCCGGCAGCCGGCTCGCCGACAAACAGTTCGTACAAGGGTATATCGCCGATTCCTACGCCCAGCTGAAACAGTTCCGGCTGCTGGTGCTGTACACGGCCTGGGAGATCGACAAGTACGACGACTACAAGAAGGTCCGCAAGGACATCGCCACGGTGAAGGTGGTGATGCCGGCGGTGCTGCACGATATCGCCTGGCGGGCCATGCAGGTGCACGGTGCGCTGGGCACCACCAATGAACTGCCCTTCTTCACCATGATCCACGGTGCCGGCATGATGGGCCTGGCCGACGGACCGACCGAGGTGCACAAGATGACCGTCGCCGAACAGGTTTTGCGTGACCACCGGCCCAGCGACGACCAGTGGCCCACCGCATGGATCCCGCGCAGGCTCGACGCGGCGCGGGCCGAGTACGCCGAATACCTGGAGAACGAGGTGGGCAACCAGTGATCGATATCGCGCCGCTGGCGCAGTGGATGGACGAGGCCGGGCTCCCGGGCGCGGGGGAGCCGCTGGAGACCCGGTTCCTCTCGGGCGGTACACAGAACGAGATCTACGAGATCACCCGCGGCGAGCACCGCAGTGTGCTGCGGATACCACCGGCCGGAGCCCCGGCCGACCGGGACAACGGCATGCTGCGCGAATGGCGGATCATCGAGGCGCTGCACGGTACCGACGTTCCGCACACCGAGGCGGTGGCGGTCTGCACCGACCCCTCGGTGCTCGGCCGCACGTTCTACCTCATGGGATTCGTGGACGGCTGGTCACCGATGGATCACCGCCGGGTGTGGCCGGCGCCCTTCGACACCGACCTCACCACCCGCGCCGGACTGGCCTATCAGCTGGCCGAAGGCATCGCGCTGCTGTCCAAGGTGGACTGGCGCGCACGCGGGCTACACGACCGGGGGCGGCCGGACGGATTCCACGAACGCCAGGTCGCCCGGTGGACCGGTTTCTTCGAGCGTATCAAGGGCCGTGACCTCGACGGAATGGAAACCACCACCCGCTGGCTGCGCGAGCACCGGCCCCTGGACTACATCCCCGGCCTCATGCACGGGGACTACCAGTTCGCCAATGTCATGTACCGCCACGGCGAGCCCGCCCGCCTGGCCGCCGTGGTCGACTGGGAGATGGGTACCGTCGGCGATCCGAAACTGGACCTGGCGTGGATGGTGCAGAGCTGGCCGGCCGACACCTCGGCCCCCGACACCGCCGAAGCCGGCTATGTGGACATGCGCGGAATGCCCTCTCGCGACCAGGTGGTGGCGCACTACGCACAGGTTTCGGGCCGGCAGGTCGACGATCTCGACTACTACCTGGTCCTGGCCAGATGGAAGCTCGCGATCGTCCTGGAGCGGGTTTCCAGCGGGCGGGCGACGACGTGAAACTGCAATCTTTCGGCCCCATCGTGCCCGAACTCATGCGCTCGGCGGCCGAACTCACCGAGACGACGGAGTACACATCATGAACAAGTCGGGCCCGCAGGCGGCAGCGGAGCGCAACGACGGAGGACCCTCGGTCGTGCATGAACTGCACCGTGAAGACGTTGTGCGAGAACATGAGCCCGATCGGCTCGTCCAGACCGAACCAGCCCGGGAAGTACAGCGGTGGCTCGATGACGAACAGGTAGACCAGGGAGGCGATCCATAGGGCCAGATTGGTCGGGTCGCCGTCGCGCCGTAGCCGGCGGATCGCGTGCGCCAGCGCGAAGACGGCGCCGGCGACGACGAGCAGCTCGAGCACCGGCAGGGTCCAGTTCGCGAGGTCGGCGGGGTTGCGCAGGGTGGCGAACGGATGGGCGTCGGCACACTCGAATCCGAGGTCGGCGACCAGACGCTGAGCGGTCGCGTCGCAGGTGGCGTTCATGCGCTGATGGTTCCACCCGTACCCCGGCCGCGGGCCGCTATCGGCCGACTGTGCCGGCGTCGCCTCCAAGTCGTACCCGGCGCCCGCCACCCTGCGACATCCGCGCGACTACCGGGCCGATACCGGCGAACCGGTCGCCGAACAGTAACCGGCCCCACAGCCGTGGCTCGACCGTCCTCCGGACCTCGAACCGCCACCGCTGCCCCGCGCCCGCGCCGAAGCCCGCTCCGACAGCGATGCCGTGTTCGAGGGCGTGACGACCGAGGTGGTGCACACAGTGGAAAGGTTGCTCGGGGCGGGACAATAGCTACGGCGGGGTTCCTCGTCTCGGCGCCGTCGCGGCACCGATCCCGACCCGCCGGCCGCGCGTCATTCGGAGATACGGGCTTCGATGCCGTCGAGGAGGAATTCCAGGCCGATGCGGAAAGTGCGGTCGGCGTCGAGGTGGGCGGCGTCGCGGATCACCGTGGCCAGCGCGGGGTATCGGCCGGTCGCGAAGGCCCGCTCGAGATAGGGCCCGAAGGTGGCCTGCCACTGCCTCTTGTCCATCCCGGTGGCCCGCTCGGCGCGCTGCTCGGTGATCTCCCGGCGTATCGCACCGACCACATACGCGTTGACCGCGTCGGAAACCGGCATGACCATGTCCACGTCGAGGCAGCCCATCGCGGCCACCACGGCCTCCCCCCTGGCCATTGCGTGCGGCCCGAGCTGGGGCCGCCCTCCGATCAGGTCGGCGAACCATTCGTGCCGGTGCGCGGCCTGCCGGGTGGTTTCGGCAAGGGACCGCAGCACCTCTCGCCAATTGTCTCCGACCGGCCGGATCTCGGCGTAGACCGCGTCGACCATGAGGTCGAGCAACTCGTCCTTGGTGGCGATATAGCCGTACAGCCGCATCGGTCCCACCTCGAGTGCGGCGGCGACCTTGCGGAGCGATACCGCCGCCAGGCCTTCCGCGCCCGGGTGCTGCACATGAACAGCATCGACACCGTCGTGTACGAACGCGAGACCGCACGCGACGCGCGGGGTCAGGGCGGCATGCTCGACATCCACTCCGGCCAGCGAGCGCTGCGCGCGGCCGGTCTGCTCGACGAGTTCTTCACGATCGCCCGGGGCGAAGGCCAGGACATGCGCCTACTCGAACCGGACGGCACCCTCCTGCTCCAGGAGGACACACCCGAGGACGCCCCACTCGCGCGACCCGAGGTCGACCGCGCCGACCTGCGTAACCTGCTGCTGGATTCCGTCCCCGCGGAGGTGGTGCGCTGGGGGCACGCGTTCGCCTCCGCCGAGGACGGCCTGCTGCATTTCGCCGACGGCGGCAGTACGACATATTCGCTGCTGGTCGGCGCGGACGGCGCGCAATCGCGGGTCCGCGCGCTACTCACCGACGCCCACCCGGCACATATCGGCCAGAACGTCGTCGAGGTCGGCATCCCGGATATCGACCGCACCCACCCCGATCTCGCGGCCATGGTCGGACGCGGCAGCTACTGGGTGCTCGGCGACGGACTGTCACTGGCGGCGCAGCGCAACGGCGACGGCCGCGTCCGCATCGGCCTCAGCTTCTACAACACCGGCGAGGACTGGTTCGCCACCAGCGGAATCCCGTTCGACGACCCGGCCGCCGCCCGGGCCCGGCTGATCGAACTACTGCCCGGCTGGGACCCACGGTTCACCGCACTGATCGCAGCCTGCGACGACACGGTCGTGCCGCGGGCGATCACCACGCTTCCCGCCGGCCTGACCTGGCCGGCGAAACCGGATGTCACGCTGCTCGGCGATGCCGCGCACCTGATGCCGCCGGTGGGCGAGGGCGCCAATATGGCACTGCTCGACGGCGCGCTGCTCGGGCTCGCGCTGGTCGCCCACCCGGACGACTTCCCCGCCGCCCTCTCGGAATACGAACGCGAGATGTTCGAACGCACCGGCGCCGCCGCCCGGATGTCCGCGCGGATCCAGGAATTGCTGATGTCTCCGGACGCCGCCCGGCACATGCTCGAGTTCTTCCAACCGGACCACCGGTAAACGGATCCGCCCGGCCGGCCGGCGAGTCCCCGCCGGAACTCAGACCGGACGTCGTCGCACGGAGTCCGAGATCACCGAAGCCACGAACTTCTCGACTGCCGAGGTCGTCGGGGGGCCGGCGTCACGGTCCGTGAACAACAGATGCCCGCCTCCGACCAGGGACAAGGTGAGGGAGTCGATATCGGCCTCGGCCGCGATGCGGCCCAGTTCCCGCTCGTCGGCCAGGTACGCCGCGATCGCGGTCGTCATCTCGGCGAGGATCGCCATGCCGCCGCCGGCGCGCTCCCGGCGCAGTCGGGCGCGCAACTCGTCGCGAAAGGTGACGAGCGGGAGGATCGCCACCGGAACCGGTCCGAACAGGGTAGTCAGCGCGCCGGTCAGGTTGGCGACCACCGTGCCGCCGCCGGCGGACGCGCGGAGCGCCTCTCCCTGCGCTTCGAGCCGCGCGGCACGATCGAGAACCAGTGCGGTGAGAAAGCCGTCGAAGTCGGCGAAGTGCCGGTGCAGAACCCCTTTGGCGCAACCGGCTTCGTCGGTGACGGCCCGGCTGGTCAGCCCGTTCGGCCCGGCGCGGAGCAGCACGCGTTCGGCAGCGTCGAACAGTTGCTGCCGCGCGTCGCGAAGGTGTACCCCAGTCGGCACTCGGAGATCCTCTCGTGCATCGATCCTTGACACAATTGCACAGTGGGCATGCGCCCACTAGAGTGGGCGCATGCCCACATTACCGTCGGAGCACCACGAATCGTCCCCACCGCCCACGGCGTCCCCACGAATGGCCACCTCGTTCGGCGTGGACGCACAGCGCTACGACCGGGCCCGGCCGCGATACCCCGAGGCACTGGTGGCGCGAATCCTCACCGGAACTTCCGGAGCGGACGTGCTCGACATCGGCTGCGGTACCGGCATCGCGGGCGATCAGTTCCGGGCCGCAGGGTGCACGGTGCTCGGTGTCGAACCCGATACGCGGATGGCCGAATTCGCGCGTGCCCGCGGTCTACGGGTCGAGGTCGCCACCTTCGAGGCATGGCAGCCGGGAGATCGCATGTTCGACGCGGTCGTCGCCGCCCAGTCGTGGCACTGGGTGGATCCGCTCGCCGGCGCCGTGAAGGCCGCCGGCCTCCTGCGCCCGGGAGGACGGCTGGCGATCTTCGGTCATGTGTACGAGCCACCCGCCGAGGTGGCGGAACCGTTCGCCACCGCCTTCCACCGGGTGGCGCCGGACTCCCCCTTCAGCGGCCAACCGGCTCGACGCCCCCTCGAGCTCTACCGAGCCGGATACGCGGAATTCGCCGACCGGATCCGTGAGACCGAGCAGTTCGCCGAGCCCGAACTGTGGCAGTTCGACTGGCAGCAGTCCTATACCCGCGACCAATGGCTGGAGCTGCTCCCCACCACCGGCGGCCTCACCCGGCTCCGCCCTGATCAGCTGACCGAGATACTGGACGCGGTCGGCGCCGCCATCGACTCGCTCGGCGGATCATTCACGATGGACTACACCACGCTGGCCACGACCGCCGCCCGCGCGAGCGCTTCCTGAACACCCGCGCTGCCGGTCGTTTCCGAGCGGCGTCCACGGCACCGGCGGGGTTCGGCCGCATCCCCTCGAAGCCGGAGCCGACAGTCCGGATCCGGGACAGCGAACTCGCCGATCGCCGGCGCGAGGCGTCGGCGATCGGCCCGGGTCGCCGTGAGTTCTCGGCGGCCCCGGCCGTCACCCGCCTGGCCGCATGGCTTTGAGCAGGGCGTCGACGAGCGCGTCGGCGTACTCGGGGGTGAGGGGGCCGGACCGGAGCAGCCAGCGCTGATAGAGAGGCGCGTACAGCAGTTCGAGTGCCAGATCGAGGTCGGCACCGGCGTCGAGTTGCCCGGCGCGCTGGGCGCTGCGCAGCCGTTCCTTCTTGGCCTCGTCCAGCGGGCCGGCCAGTTTGGCGTGGTACTGGGCGGCCAGGGCGGGATCGTTGATGATCTCGGTATTGAGCGCGCGGATCGGCCTCTCGAAGGCAGGGTCGGCGAATTCGGCCACGGTCGCCCGCATCACGACCTTGAGGTCGGCCGCGAGGTCGCCGGTGTCGGGCAGCGCCGTGCTCTGGTCCGGTCCCTCTTCGCTGAGCGCCAGGAAGGCGTCCAGCACCACCGCCCCCTTGGAGGGCCACCACCGGTAGATGGTCTGTTTGCCCACGCCGGCCCGGGTCGCGATGGCCTCGACGGACAGTGCGGCGTATCCCATTTCGGAAACCAGCTCACGGGCCGCGGTGAGGATGGCCCGCCGGGAGCGCTCACTGCGACGGGCGGGGTCGGGTTGCTTGACCATGCCCGGATCGTAGCACCAATGCGAGACGAGACGGTCCGTATTGACATTGCGCGAAACGAGACGTACCGTCTTGTCTCGCTACGACAGATCGAGCAAGAGGAGGTGGAGCCCATGACCCGCGTATGGCTCATCACAGGCGCGTCACGAGGACTGGGCCGGGCGTTCGCGGAAGCGGCGCTCCGGGCGGGCGACCGGGTGATCGGGGCGGCCCGCGATGTCGAGCCCCTCGCCGACCTCGCCCGGCAGTATCCCGACGACCTGGCCCCGATATCCCTCGATGTCACCGACCGCGCGGCGGTGTTCGCGGCCGTGGAGCGGGCGGTCGCGGCCTTCGGCAGGCTCGACATCGTGGTCAACAACGCCGGCGCCATGCTCCTGGGCATGGTGGAGGAGGCGAGCGAAGAGCAGATCAGAGCGCATTTCGATGTGAACCTGTTCGGCGCCGTGTGGATGACCCAGGCCGTGCTGCCACACCTGCGCGCCCAGGGCGGCGGGCGCATCCTGCAGATCACCACGATGGGCACGGGCGGCGGTTTCCCCATGGTCGGCCTGTACGCGGCCGGCAAGTCGGCGCTGGACTCGGTGAGCGAGGCCGTGGCGATGGAGGCCGAGCAATTCGGCGTCAAGGTCACCATCGTCCAGATGGGCGGCTACGACACCGGCTTGTTCACCACAGGCACCACGGCGACCGCCCCCGACCCGCACTACCAGCAGCTGCGCGACGAGCTCACCGAGATGTGGGGCGAGGAAGCCGGTCCCGCGCCCGCGACCGCCGCCCCGGTGATCATGGAGCTGGTGGACCTGCCGGACCCGCCCCGGCGTCTCATCGTCGGCGCCGGATCCTTCGACATGGTCCAGCAGAATCTGCGGGACCGTGCCGCGCAGTACCGGGCCTACGAGCACCTCAGTCGCAAAGCGCCCGGCTGACCCTGTCGGACACCGATGCCGCCCTGCGCCGTCGCCGTCCGCCCCCGTACCGGAGGCGATCGGCACGGGGCCGGGAGCTCGAACGCCCTTCGCCGAGCGGGGGATCGGGGATCGCGGTGAGCTGCCGAAGAGGTGATCGCCCCGGCGACAGGGCCTTCCGAACCGTGACAGTGAGGAGCCAGGAATTTTCGCGGCAGCCGGGCAGGTTCAACGCTGAGGTCGACGACGAGATATCACGGAACCGCGCGGGCAGGTCGGTGCCGATCGCCCGCGGGCATCGGAAGGAACACGATGAAGTTCGCAGTCAGTTACAGCACCGCACATTTCGGTGCCGATCCGGATCGTCTCGCCGCCCATGCGCGGCATGCCGAGGCCTGTGGGTTCGAGGGGCTGTATCTGCCCGAGCATCTGGTGCTGTATCCCGGGGCGCAACTGCACGGTTTCGAGGTGCCGCCCGATCTGCCCTTCACCGACCCGCTGGATACCCTCGCCTTCGTCGCCGGAGTCACCGACCGGATCCTGCTCGGAACAGGGGTGTTGCTGCTGCCCTACCGGCACCCGGTCGTGCTGGCCAAGCAGCTGGCGACGATCGATGTCTGTCCAAGGGGCGGATGCGGCTGCTGTCCGTCGGGCTGGGCACCCTGCCGGCCGAGGCGGCGGCGGCCGGCGTCGATTTCCGCAGTCGCGGGCGGCGGGCCGACGAGGCGATCGATGTGCTGCGGCTGCTGTGGTCCGGCGGCGCGGAGGGGGTGAGCCATCACGGTGAGTTCTTCGACTTCGAAGGCCTGGTCCAGTTCCCGAAGCCGTACGAATCGACCACCCTGCCCGTGCACATCGGTGGTTCGAGCGCGGCCGCCGCGCGCCGGGCCGGCCTGCGCGGGGACGGATACTTCGCGGGGGGAGCGCTGCTTCCGGACGAACGCGCCGCGCAGTGGGAGCTGGCTCGCACGACCGCGGCGGAGGCGGGACGCGATCCCGGACTGCTCGAGTACACCCGCTGGAGCGGAGTGGATATGACCGAGGAGCGACTGGCCGCCTTCACAGCACAGGGGATGACCCGGGTGGTCGTCAGCGCTACCGCCACCGATCCGGCCGAACAGCGCGACGAGCTCGCCGAATTCGCCGAGCGTTTCCTCACCGGGTCGCCCTGACCCGTCACGCTCGACCCGGTCCGCGCGGTTCAGACCGCGCGGACCAGGGCCTGGCGGCCCCGCAGATCGGCCAGCAGGACCTCCCCGCTGTGGAAGACCTCGACATCCTCGCGGGCCTGCTCCGGAATCCCGGCGGCCCCCAGGGCGCATCGTTTGAAGGCCCGGGCCGCCGAACTGAGCGGGTGGTGCGCGGACAATACCCGGCACGCGAGTTCGGCGGGCAACTCGTCACCCCAGACCGCGAGTTCGGCCAGCCCCTTGTCCAGACAGTCGATGGCGCCCTTGCGGACCCATTCGTTCGAGACGAAGACGTCCGGGGCCAGCAGTACGCTCTCGGCCAGGTGTCGTGCACGGGCGAGGCCATGGCGGTGCTGAGATCGAGAACGGTCGCGCCGAGGATCTCGAGCGGGCGGACATCGTCGTGCTCGGTGAGTACGGCGACCACCTCCCAACCGCCCGTCATGCGATCGAAGATGAACCCACCCGCGTACCGCACCACGTCCACGGTGTTCGGCGCGACGATCGCCAGCCGGTGGCGCAGCGGGTGGCGCCGGGCGTGCAAAGGCGCCAGGCCCATCGACAATTCGTCCAGCATGAGCACCGCCGGATCGGTGGCCAGGCCGCGTGCCAGCGCCAGCATCTGTTGTTCGCCGCCGGAGAGCGTGCCCGCGGTCTGCTCGGCCCGCTGGGCCAGGATCGGGAAGCGGGCGAAGGCGATCTCCTCGATCTGGGCGCGGGGCCGGCCGGTGAAGGTCATCATGAGCAGGTTGTCGCGCACGGTGAGGTTCGGGAAGATGCCCCGGCCCTCTGGAATCAGGCAGACCCCGGCGCGCGCGAGGTCCCGGGGGTCCACGCCGTTCACCGCGCGGCCGCCGAGCCGGAGTTCCCCTTCCGTCACCGGATGCACACCGGCCGCGACCGACAGCGTGGTGGTCTTCCCTGCACCATTGGGCCCGAGCAGTGCGACCACCTCGCCCGCCCGCACGCTCCGGTCGACACCGTGCAGGACGGCGATCGCGCCGTAGGCGGCACGGATGCCGCGCAGTTCCAGCAGGGTGGTCATGCGGCCCCCAGGTATGCGGCGAGGACCTGTTCGTCGGCGCGGATCCGCTCCGGGGTTCCGTCGGCGATCACCGTGCCGAGGTCCAGGACGTACACGTGGTCGCAGACATTCCTCACCAGGCCCATATCGTGTTCGACCAGCACCACGGCCGTGCCGTCGGCGGCGACCGAACGCAGCAGCCCGGCGAACCGGTCCGTTGCCGTACTGTCCTGTCCGGCCGCGGGTTCGTCGAGCAGCAGCAGCGTGGGCCGCACGGCCAGCGCCCGGCCCACTTCGACGAGCCGTGCCAGACCGGTGGGCAGAGCGTCGGCGAGATCGCCGGCGCGGGCGCCCAGTTCGAGGCGGTCGATGATCTCGTCGGTGAGCTTCGCGGCGCGCCGCCGGTGCGGGCCGAGTTCGGCGGCCACGAGCAGGTTGTCGCGGACCGAGAGGCGGCCGAACAGTTCGAGCCGCTGGAAGGTGCGTGCCATCCCGTGCCGCGCCCGGCGTGCCGGAGCCAGCCGGGTGATGTCTCTGTCACCCAGCCGGACCCGGCCCGCCGCGGGACGCCGCAGTCCGCAGATCACATCGAACAGGGTGCTCTTCCCTGCTCCATTGGGGCCGATCAGGCCGGTCACCTGCCCGGCCTCGGCGCGCAGCCCGGCGCCGTCGAGGGCCCTCCGGCCGCCGAAGGTGACGGTGACATCGCTAACGTGCAGCAGTGACGGCATGGTCGAGCACCTCCTTGTCCGCGGCGCGCCACGGGCGTTTCACGCCCCACCATTCGACCGGTACGTCCGGTTCGCTCGCGATGACCCGTTGTTCTCGGTTGTTCGCCCATATCCGGACCGCGAAGACGCCGAGCACCGAGCCCCAGCACAGGATCCAGCCGTGGACGGCACCGGCCAGCCGCAGCAGCCACAGCACCACCGGGATACCGATCATGGCGGCCAGGGCCACCCGGTTGCGGATGGCCGCCTCGAAACCCTCCCGCATCCGCGCCACGGCACCGTGGCTCACCACACCGCCACCGAAGGCGATACCGGTCAGCGCCGGGATCACATGGATCACATTCTCGGTGGACGGGAAGAGCACCGGGACCGCCAGCAGCGGCCCGTAGAGCGCGACGCCGACGAACAGCCCGTTGCCCAGGGCGCCGAGTCCGGCGAACACGGCCACCAGGAAGATCGGCATACCGGCCACGAAATTGAACTGTTCCGGTGTCACCGACCCGATCTGCATCCCGTAGAGCGCACCGCCCAATCCGGCCAGGCCCGCGCTGAGCGCGAAGACCGCGACCTTGGCGAGCAGCAGTTGCCGCCGAGGGTGGCGTAGGCGGCCTCGCTGTCGCGTAGCGCGATGAGGCGGCGGCCGAAGCGCCCGCGGCGCAGCACCGCGACGCCGAGGGTGGCCAGGGCCAGGCAGACCACCGCGAAGACGGTGATCTCCGCGGTCTCGTCCAGTTTCAGCCCGAAGAGGTTCACTCCGGCCACTTCCACCGACCCCTGGTCGAAGAACGCGATCCGCACGCCGCCGATCTCGAACGCGGGCAGGGTGAAGATCCAGCGGTCCAGGATCACCGCGAAGGCCGCGGTGCCCAGGGCCAGGTACACCCCGGACAAGCGCAGCGCCGGGACCGCGACCAGCGCACCCGCGACGGCCGCGATCAGGACCGCCCCGAGCAACCCCCACCACTGACCGTCCGGGGCCAGATGGGCGTAGGCCACGGCACCGATACCCGCCATGCTGAGCTGGGCCAGCGAGATCTGTCCCGCGTAGCCGGACAGCGGGACTAACGACAACGCGATGACGCCGAAGGCGAACATCGGACCGTAGGCGATGAGATCGCTTTCGCCGAGGGTGGTGGCGACCATCAGGCCGAGCAGCGCGATCACTCCGGCGAAGAACAGCGCGCCACCGCGCGACGGGGTGGGCACCGGGCCGAGTTTGCGGTCGCGGCCGCGCAACCTGCCGTGTGGGAAGAGCAGCAGCGCGATCAGCAGCAACAGCGCCGGCGCGGCCAGGCGCAGCCCGGGCAGGTACTCGTTCTGCGGCAGGTATCCGGTCAGATAGCTCTCCATCAGCCCGACCACGATCGCGCCGACGAAGGTCATCGGCAGACTACGCAGGCGACCGAAGATGGCCGCGGTGTAGGCGCTGACGATGAGCAGCGACAGCGTGGCGGCGTCCAGCGACACCGTCGGAGCGATGAGAATGCCGCCCACGGCTGCCAATTCGATGCCCAACACCCACGCGACCCGGTTGGCCCGGATCGGGTCCGCGCCGGTGAGACCGGCGAGCGCACGATCGTCGACGGTGGCCCGCATCTCCGCCCCGGTGCGGGTGTTGAACAGCAGCACCCGCAGACCCACCGCGACGGCGACCGCCACCAGCATGGTGAGCGCCTGATGCCAGGTGACGGTGGCCGAGCCGATCCGGAGGGGTTCGGTCTCGGCGAAGAAGGTGGGCAGGGTGCGGGCCTGCATCGGATCCCAGATCCAGCGCGCGGTGGCGATGAGCCCGCTCAGCAGCGCGACCGTCATCACCAGTTTCTCCGCGTCACCGAGACCCTGGACCGCCCGCAGCGCCCGCTCCACCAGCAGACCGGACAGCGGCGCCGATACCAGCAGCACGATCGCCAGGGCGACCGGGACCGGCACATCCCACCCGGCGGTGAGCTGCCAGTACGAGAACGCCGCCATCATGCCGGCGGCGCCGTGCGCGAAGTTGAAGATGCCGGTGGTCGTATGGGTGAGCACCAGACCGCTGCCGATGACGGCATAGACGGCGGCGGTGCTCAGCCCGACGATCCCGAAGGCGAGGAACTGATCCATGGTCGATTACTCGACGTCCGCCATGGTCTTGCCGACATCGGCGAGCGTCATCGGCTCGCCGTAGCCACCGGTGTAGCGGTAGGGCGGGGTGTTGCAGCGGAACAGTCCGTTGTCGGCTCCGAATTCGGCGGGCTTCCAGCCGTCCGGTGTCGCCTGCATGACGTTGAAGCAGGTCGGCGGAGCGTCCTTGTTGGTGAGGTCGTTCGGACTGTGCAGCCCGCCCCCACTCCAGGCGTTCTCTTTCTTCGCCGCCTCGATCAGGCAGGTCCGGGTCAGCTCGGCACCGCAGCTGCTCGCCGCTTTCGCGAACAGCAACCAGGCCGAGAAGGCACGGACGGCCGGCAGGGTGATCACCGCGTCCGGCGCGTACTTCTGGTACAGATCCTGCAATTGCTGCATTGCCTCGGATTCGCCGGTCTTGTGCAGGTGGCGCAGCAGGATCTCCTGGTCGTTGTGTCCCGGTTCGACGACGCCCGCACCGGGCGTTCCGGCTACCGGGCCGGGTGGTTCAGGCGCAGGCCTGCGACACTCCCCCGGAGATCGCGACCAGACCGCACATGGTGGACGCCGCGATCTTCCAGCCGTCCGCCTCGCGGACCGCGTGGCCGACCTGCCCGTCCACCACCGCACTGCCGGAAATGCTCAAGGTGAACCGTAATTCGGCTTTGCCGGGCTGTGCCAGGACCACATCGGTGACTTCCACCGTGGTGAGCGCCGTGCGGATATGATTCGCCATGCCCGAGATCTCGGTTTCGAAGTCCGCACCGCGCTCCACCAGAGCGAGACGGTCCGCGGTCGAGGTGGCCGGGGCGAAAAATGTCGTGTAGGCGCCCACGATTGCCGCACTCGTGGCAGCCGGCGACTCGGTGACCGCGGCCGCTCCGGCATCGGTTCCGGCCGCGGTCGCCGATTTTTCGCCGGCAGTGTCCGCGCTGGGAAGCACATAGCAGTTGTCGGGGCCGAAGAAATTACCGCAGCCGATCGCCGCGGTCAGAGCGAGTGCGACCCCGCCCGCGGCAGCAATACGCGCTACCCGGTGTCTTCGTGACATCGATTCGTCTTTCTGCAGAGTGATGAAGCGCAGCTCCGGAAACAGGATTTCCGCAGATGCCGCGGCGAGCTTAGCCCGGGACACGCTGAGGTAGAGGCGAATTCGAAGCATTTGAACGGAAGGAAATCCGGTAAACAACAGCCGCATCGGTGGCCTACCCGGACATGCCGGATCACGGACCGCCCGACATCCCGGAGTGACTTCTCCCCCGATCCCCGTACCGTTCGGCAGTTGCCGGCCCGACCGCATCTCCGGCACGCCCACGACACCGGCCGTGACCGAGGGTGATCTTCTCCGGTTTCGGCCAGCTGTCGTCCTTGAGATCGTGACCGGCCGAGAAATGCTTTCCGGCGGCATTCAGGACGATGACCACCACCTCGTCGTCGGTGGCCGCCCGGGTCCAGGCGGCATCGAGTTCGTCCAGCAGCGCGGAGTTCTGGGCATTGGCCGCCTCGGGCCGGTTCAGCGTGATCGTCGCGATCTTGTCGGCGACCTCGTAGTCGATATACGACAAAGCAGTACTCCTCGGTTCCGGGGTGCGCCGGGCGCGGGACCGGCGCACATCTTCGGTTTGCTGCACCGCCCGCGGCCGGCGGATCGGCCGCCCCCGCGGCGACACGACCCCATGGTGTCGACGATCACCGTGCGGCGGCGAGATATTCCGCGGCGACCACCGCGCGATGCCGGGCCGCCCCACCGAACAGCAGTTCACCGGCTTTGGCCCGCTTGATCGCGAACTGCACATCGTTTTCCCAGGTGAATCCCATGGCCCCGAACAGCTGCACCCCGTGGCGGAACACCGTCGACTGGCATTCACCCGCCGCCGCTTTGGCCATCGCGGCCGCCGACCTGCGCCGCGGATCGTTTTCGGCCAGGCACAGCGCCGCGAAATACGCCAGCGCTCGGGCCCGTTCGATGGCCAGATGCATATCGGCGGCCTTGTGCTGGACCGCCTGGAACGGGCCGATGACGGTATCGAACTGGCGCCGGGTGCGGACGTGCGCGAGCACCATGTCGAGGACCCGCTGGCAGGCGCCCACCGTGGTGAGCGCCAGGCCCGTCAGCGCCAGCTGGTGGGCGCGTTCGGGGTCGGCGGCGGTGCGGTCGCCGTCGGTGACCCGTACCGCGTCGACGGTGATTCGGGCCAGATGCAGCACCGGATCGAAGGCGGCGATCCGCCGGGCGGTGACGGCATGGGCGGGGACCACGAACACACCGGCTTCGGTGACGACCGCGAGACGATCGCAGCGATCGCCGTCCAGGACCGGCGCGGCGCTGCCGTTCAGCAGCCAGCCGTCGCCGTCACGGGTCGCGGTGATCCCCTCGAACACCGCGGCGCCGGTACCGTCGGCGGTGGCGAAGTCCCCGGCCAGCGGCGCGAACTGGGTCATGGTGGCGAGGTACGGCGTGGGGTCGGTCGCCCGGCCCAGCCCTTCGAGCACGATACCGAGTTCCACGGCCGCTTCCGGTTCCACGAGTTCGGTCCAGCCGAGCTCTACGTAGGTCTTCCACAGCCGGCCCGGATCCGCACCGGCGTCCACGATCTCCCGGATCACCGCGGGCGGGCATTCCTTGGCGGTGACTTCCCGGACCGTATCGCGCAGCAGCCGTTGATCGGCATCGAACTCGAAGAGCATCCGGGCTGCCTCCTCTGGCGGGGTTGCGTTACGTTCAGGAGAATAGCATTCTCTTGAGATGAAATTAATAGTCCCCTCAGGGGTGCGGACACGGGACGTGCCTGCCCAGACATGGGACGTTCTCCGGTACAGTGCACTCATGTTCTCCACAGATGGGATCGATGGGATCGGACGGGCCATCCGGTGACCAGCCCGAGCGAAGAACCGGCCTGGAAGCAGCGCGCCGTCGAGCGCTCGATCCGCACCGCGAAACTCCGCGCGGAGCAGCGGGTCCAGCGCTTCCTCGATGCCGCCCAGGCGATCATCACCGAGAAGGGCACCACCGATTTCACGGTCCAAGAGGTCGTGGATCGGTCGAAGCAGTCCCTACGCAGCTTCTACCTGCAGTTCGACGGTAAGCACGAACTGCTGCTGGCCCTGTTCGAGGACGCCCTGAGCCGGACCGCCGAACAGATCCGCGCGGCCGCGGCGGGCAAGGACAACGCCCTGGAACGGCTCCAACTGGCCGTAGAACTCCTCTACGAATTGTGCCGCCCCGACCCGACCGCGCAGCGCCCGCTGTTCACCGATTTCGCCCCGCAGCTGCTGGTCAGCCATCCGGCCCAGGTGAAGGTCGCGCACACCCCGCTGCTGGCGCTGTTCACCGAACTCATGATCGACGCCGACAAGGCCGGCCTGCTGCGAAGCGAGGTCAATCCGCGCCGGATGGCGGCCATGGTGATGCAGACGGTCATGTTCACCGCGCAGTCCAACGGCGGGATCGATGACGAGACCGCGTATCCGATCTCCGCCGAGGAGATCTGGGAATTCTGCGCCCGGGGTTTCGCCCACGCGGACTGAGCGAGAATTACATTCTCCAAATCTGAGAAACAGGCTTACACTCGCTGTATGCCCGATCTCTGGACCGATCTTCTCGCCTGCATGGACCTCCGCCTGCGGCCGACCACGCCGCAGACCGGCGAGGACACCGCACAGCGACGACGACGCGCCCGCCCCGGACCCACAGGCCACCCTGTCGGTGTTCGAGGGCCCCAATCAAGAACTCGAGTACCACCGTCTGTTCGGCGGCCAGCTGCTGGCGCAATTCCTGCGCGCGGCGGTATTCGCCTGCCCGGACAAGACGGTGAAATCCGTGCACGTGATCTTCGCCCGCGAGGGTAAGAGCGACGCCCCGGTGTACTACGTGGTCCAGCCACAGCATCGCGGCCGCTCCTTCGCGACCCTCACCATCGTCGCGCGTCAGAAGGGCGATGTGATCGCCACCGCGCTGGTTTCCATGACCGCGTGGGAGGACGGCCGGGAGAGCCAGGAGATCGCGGCGCCGGCGCCGCTGCCCGGACCCGAACATCGGATCGAGATCGGGCTCCTCCCCTGGGAGACCCGCTCCCCGACCGATCTGGGCGACAAGTCGGTGGGCCCGGCCGAATACGACCTGTGGATGCGCACCCCCGAGGTGGGGCCCGAACTCGCCCCCGGACTGGTGGCCTACGCCACCGATCTGAACGTGATCGGTACGGTGCTGCGCCAGGTCGACGGATTCGAGCACAGCGGCAACGGCACCGAATTCACCTCGGCCACCACCTCGCACACCCTCTGGTTCCACCGGCCGTTCCGCTGCGACGACTGGTTGCTGCTCCGGCACCACGGCACGGTGCTGGCCCACGGCCGGGCCTACGGGCGCGGCGACGTCCTCACCACCGACGGCACCCTGGTGGCCTCGTTCGCGCAGGAAGCCCTGCTGCGCTTCCGTCCCTGACCGGCGACCCGGCACCCCCACCACGGACGGAGAATACGATGGACCCCAGTACCCTGACCTCCCCCGTCGCCCGTGACTCCGGCGGCCCGTACCGCGTGACCCAATGGGCCACCGGCACCATCGGCCGGCGAGCCCTGCGCGCCGTCGTCACGCATCCGGATCTCGTGCTGGCCGCCCTGTATTCGCAGTCGCCGGACAAATACGGGCGGGACGCCGGCGAACTCTGCGGCCTGGACACACCGACCGGCGTCCGGGCGACCGCCGATATCGGGCAGATCCTGGCGCGGCGCCCCGACTGCGTGCTCTACATGCCGCGGACCTGCGATATCGACGAGGTCTGCGCGATACTGGCGGCGGGCACGAATATCGTCACCACCGTCGGCCTCTTCCACCACCCGCCCAGTATGGATCCCGATATCCGGGCCCGGGTGGAGGCGGCCTGCGCGACCGGCGCCACCTCTCTCCACAGCACCGGCAGCAGCCCGGGATTCATCACCGAGGCAGTACCGCTGGCACTCGCCTCGATCCAGCGCCGGCTCGACTCGCTGGCCATCGACGAGTACGCCGACCTGTCCCAGCGGAATTCACCGGGCATCCTGTTCGACGTCATGGGATTCGGCGGTCCCCCGGCCGAATTCGCGCGCACGCGGCTGGACCATCTGCGTGAGAGTTTCGGACCGTCGCTGCGGTTGCTCGCCGACGGGATCGGCCGATCCCTCGACGAGGTCACCGCGGTGGGTGAGGTCGCCACCGCGGGGCAGACGTTCGAGATCGCCGCCGGCACCATCGAACAGGGCACGGTGGCGGCCCAGCGCATCACGATCGCCGGACGGCGCGCCGGGCACACCGTCGTGTCCTTCCGAGCCGTCTGGCATTGCGGCGCCGAGGCAGAAACCGGCTGGGATATCCGCCCGACGGGCTGGCACCTGTCGGTACGCGGAGACGCGCCACTCGAGATCGATATGGTGTTCCCGTTCCCGCTCGCGGAGATGGCCGAACACTCTCCCTCCTATACCGCCAACCGCGCGGTCAACGCGGTCGCGCCCGTCTGCGCGGCGCCGCCGGGTATCCGTACGGTTCTCGACCTGCCGGCTGTCACCGCGAACCTGGGATGAACACCGGCTACCGGCCCGCGGGCGCCTGGAACCGTGGACAGCAGGCCGAATCCCGGGTCCGGACCCGAGCTCGAGGTCCACGGACCGGGCCACCGCTGGTCGGGTTCGCGCTCCACGGATCGCCGGGGCGGAGACCGGCGACGGCGCGCCGCAACCAGATCTCGGCCTCCTCGGCTCTCCCCTGCCCGCGCAGGAGACGCGCGAGGGCATACATCGCATGATGGTGGCCGGCGCCGACGGAGCGCCGGAACCAGGTCTCGGCCTCACCGGTCTCGCCCCTGACTTCCAGCACGACCGCCAGGTTGTACATCGCCGCGCGGTGGCCGGTGGCGACAGCCCGCCGATACCACGTCTCGGCCGCCGCGGTATTCCCTCTTTTCCCGAGCAGGATCGCGAGCTCGTTCATCGCCTCGGCGACACCCGCCTCGGCCGCACGGCGGGCCCGGGTTTCGGTATCGAGCGCCGCGTCGCGGTTGTCCAGTAGCACCATGAGTTCCCCCTCGCCGTGGTATCGCCGGCGTCGGCCGCGCGGCGGTGGCGTCGCCCGCCGGGTGAGGACCCCGCTGTTCGGCTCCGACACAGACCTATGGTGCCGGAGCACTCCGACAAGCTCTGGCCCGCGCGGCATTCGCGTGGTGCTCGATGGTCCGGCCTCGCGGGAAAAGCTCGGGTGCGGAGGTCGCCGGATATCCCCCACGACTTCCGGACAGGTCACTCGAGGGCGACACCGGTGGTAGGCCGACGCCCGTCACCTACCGGCCGCATCAGCTGGTCGACGGCGGTGTACGGGTCGCATTCCCCTGCCCCCACCGCGTCGGCGAGGGCGCCGAGTCCCGGATGGACGCGCAATCGACTGTAGGCGAGGGAGAGGATCTGAGCCCGTGCCCTGGCGGCACGCCGCTGCGCGGTATCGGTGCGATGGTGGGCGTCGAGGGCGTCGACCAGTGCGGGGATACCGGAACCGTCCGCCGCGACAGCCGTGAGAATCGGGACGTCGGATTCGGCACGCAGTTCGCGAACCGTCTGCTCGGCCCCGTCCCGGTCGGCCTTGTTCACCACCAGTATGTCGGCGACCTCGAGCAGACCCGCCTTCGCGGCCTGGACCGCGTCCCCGGCGCCCGGGGTGAGGACTACGACGGTGGGATCCGCCACGGCGGCGATCTCGATCTCGGACTGGCCGACACCGACCGATTCGATGACGACCAGATCGTAGGACAGCGCGGCCAGCAGCCGGATCGCCGCGGGTACCGCGGCCGACAGGCCGCCCAGATGCCCGCGGGTGGCCATGGATCGGATGAGCACCTGCGGATCGTCGATATGGGCGGCCATGCGGATACGGTCGCCGAGCAGCGCGCCGCCGCTGTACGGCGAGGACGGGTCGACGGCCAGTACGGCGACCCGTCGCCCCCGGGCGCGATAGGCGCTCACCACCGCCGCGATGGTGGTCGATTTACCGGCGCCGGGCGGACCGGTGAAACCGACGACCCGGATATCGGCCGGTTCCAGCAACGGCAGCACCTCGTCGCGCCGCGGCCCCTCGATCAGGGTGAGCAGACGCCCCGCCGCGCGCACCGAACCGGCGCGCGCGGCGGCGATCAGTTCCGCGGGGGGCCTGCCCGCCGCGGCACCGTTATCGGTCACGGCGCGGCGACCTCGAGCACGGTCGCCGAACCCATTCCCCCTCCGGCGCACATGGCCACGATCGCCAGACCGCCGCCGCGACGGCGCAGCTCGTGCACGGTGGTCACGATCATGCGCGCCCCGGTGGCTGCCACCGGATGCCCGAGCGAGCAGCCACTTCCGTTGACGTTGACCAGGGCCGGGTCCAGGTCCAGGGCGCGTACGGCCGCGATCGGGACCGACGCGAACGCCTCGTTGATCTCGAACAGTTTCACGTCGCCGAGCGAAATACCCGCTCTGCGCGCGGCTTTCGTGATCGCCTCGATCGGCGCCAGGCCGGTGTCGGCCGGGTCCACCCCCACCGACGCCCAGGACCGGATGGTGGCCAGTGCGGGCAGACCCAGTTCGTCGCTTGCGACGGTGAGCAGCGCGGCCCCGTCGTTGGCGCCCGCCGCATTGCCCGCGGTGATCGAGAACCCGTCGATCTCGGGGTGCAGCACCTTCAGTGCGGCGAGTTTTTCCAGGGTGGTCGTCCGCCGCGGATGCTCGTCGACCGCGAGCTGCCCGAACGGTGTATCGATCGGCACCACCTCGGCGTCGAACCGTCCCTCGTCGATGGCCGCGATCGCATTGCGGTGCGAGCGCAGCGCCCAGGCGTCCAGGTCCTGGCGGAAGATACCGGATTTCACCGCGGTGTTCCAGCCCACGGTGATCGACATGTCCAGATTCGGCGCGTCCGGCCGGTCCGGATGCGACGGCGAGGTCCACGGATCGGCCCATTCGTCGGGTCCCACCCGGAACCGCGCCTTCGGTGCGGTGGAATCGGCATTGACCCCACCGGCCAGGACGAGCCGGTCCATTCCGGCCCGGATACCTGCCGCCGCCGTCTGTACCGCCGCCATACCCGCCGCGCAGTGCCGGTTGTGTGCCAAACCGGGCACCGCGGAAAACCCGGCGGTGATCGCCGCATGCCGGGCGATCACCCCACCGCCGTAGCGGCCCTCGCCGAGGATCAGATCGTCGATGGGCGCATCGGTCTCGAGCTGTTCGGTCGTCGCTTCGACCACGTGGTGGGCCAGGTCGAAGGCGGTGGTTTCACGCAGCGTGCCCTTGACGGCGGTCCCGATCGGGGTGCGCAGCGCGGATACGATCACGGCTTCAGGCATCAGTTCTCTCCGGTTTCCCCCACGTCGACGATCTTGCCGATATACATGAGAATAGTATTCTCTCAATCTGAGAGCAATAATCGCAAGAGAGGGTATCGGCATGCAGATCGAGGGAAGTTCGGCGATCGTCGTCGGCGGCACGGGCGGACTGGGTGAGGCCACCGTCCGGCGACTGCACGCGGCCGGCGCCAAGGTCGTGGTGGCCGACGTCGCCGACGACAAGGGCAAGGAACTGTCCGACGAGCTCGGTATCCGCTATGTGCACACCGACGCCACCAGCGAGGAATCGGTACGGGCCGCCGTCGAGGAGGCGCAATCCCTCGGGCCGCTGCGGATCTCGGTGGACACCCACGGCGGACCCGCCGCCGGCGGACGGCTGGTGGGCAAGGACGGCAGCCCGCTCCCGCTCGACGGATTCCGCACCACCATCGAGTTCTATCTGATCGCGGTCTTCAACGTCATGCGGCTGTCCGCCGCCGCCATCGCCGAATCCGAACCCAGCCCGGAAGGTTCACGCGGCGTCATCGTCAACACCGCATCCGTCGCCGGCTACGAAGGACAGATCGGTCAGCTGCCCTACTCCGCGGCCAAGGGCGGCGTGATCGGGATGACCCTGGTCGCGGCCCGCGATCTGTCCCCGCTCGGTATCCGGGTGGTGACCATCGCCCCGGGCACGTTCAACACCCCCGCCTACGGCAAGGCCGCCGACCAGCTCGAACAGTACTGGTCGCCGCAGATACCCTTCCCCAAACGGATGGGCCGATCGCCGGAGTACGGGCAGCTGGTGCAGTCGATCGTGGAGAACGACTATCTCAACGGCGAGGTCATCCGCCTCGACGGCGCGCTGCGGTTCCCACCGAAGTGAGCGAGCCGACCGACCCGGGTCGTGCGCCGTCCGGGCCGCCCGGGACGGCACGGTCCGGGTCGTCCGCGCGATACCCGGCAGGGGACGGCCGGACCGCGAAGTCCGGACAGGCGGCGCGCCCCGGCCGAGATACCCGCCTCTCCCGCGACGGCCGACCGCTGACGGGAAAGGTCGCCTTCGTGGCCGGAGCCAGTCGCGGCATCGGCGCCGCGATAGCAGCGACTCTGGCCGCGCAGGGCGCGTCGGTCGCGGTAGCGGCCCGCTCCGAGGAGACCGGCAGAGTTCCCGGAACCATTCACGATGTGGCGGGGCGGATAGCCACCGTGGGCGGACGGGCCCTGCCGGTGCCCTGCGATGTCACGAACGAGGAATCGGTACAGGCGGCACTGGCGAGCACTGTCACCGAATTCGGCGGTATCGACGTCCTGGTCGCGAATGCCGGGGTGCTGTGGTCGGGACCGGTGGAGAGCACCCCGCTGAAGCGGTGGCAGCTGTGCCTGGACGTGAACCTCACCGGCGTCTTCCTGGTGACCCGGGAGGCGATCCCCTATATCCGGGCTCGCGGCGGGGGTTCACTCGTCGCGGTCACCACTACCGGCGTGACTATGACGGACCGCGGGTCCAATGCCTACTGGGTGTCCAAGGCTGCGGTCGAACGCCTCTACCTCGGTCTGGCCGCCGACCTGCGGCCCGACAATATCGCGGTGAACTGCCTGAGCCCCTCGCGGGTGGTGCTCACCGAGGGCTGGCAGGCCGCGGGTGGCGGCGAGATCCCCACCGAGATGGTGGAACCGCCGGAGACGATGGGAAGGGCTGCGGCACTGCTCGCCGCACAGGACGGAACCGGCATCACGGGCACTGTCCAACGTTCGGAAAGCTTGCTCGCCGCGGTGTGACCTCGGTTTCCGACTGTGCGGCGGATCGAGTACGGACTGCCCGGTGCCCGAGGACGAGGTCGCGAGGAACCGAGTCCATCTCGATGTGCGGGTGGCTCCTCTCGCGCCGAGTTATGCCGGCGGCACCGACCTCCCCGGACGACAAGGGTCGGCACCCATCCGCGGTCGTTCCCGGCCCGGGACGGCGTTCAGGGTGCGGGGTATCGGCGCGTCCGTGCCCGCCCTCGGCGCGAACAGCTCTCGCGGCAACGTATTCCGCTGGCTACGGTGGTGCACATCAGACAGGAGGCTCCGAGGGTGCTGGGTTATTCGTTCATGATCCTCTATCTGCTCGTGACCGTATATCCCACCTTCGCGCTGGTCGATGTTCTGGATGAACGCGGGGGGTGGGTGTCGCTGGCAATTCTCCCGCTCGTCGCGGCCTGGGTCGGCGGGCAGATTCTCGTAGCGATGCTGGGCACGAGCTGGGAAGAAGTACGGGAAAAGCGCAGGGCCGCGGAACGAAGGAAGCAGCAGGAGGAGGAACAGCGCCGGCGCGGCGAGGACACGAGGGGCCGGGAAGCCGGACATCCCGGCTCGAAGTATTTCCGCGACAGCTACGACCGGGGCGGGGACTACAGCGGCGGCTCCAGCGGATACAGCGGCTTCGGTGGAGGCGGGTGCGGCGGGGGCGGGGGCGGCGACTGACCGCACGGCACCGTCGTTCCGGCCGGTCGTAGCGCCTCGATGCGCACATGGTCGAAATTGCTGTGCTCGCCGTCGAAGAAGTACGCCTCGATCGACTCGCCGAACGCTTCGCATCGGGCCTGCGCGCGCCCTCGAGCTCGCGCCACGACGACACCGCGGACGGGATCGACTCGATAGGGAAATCCACTCCGGATCTCCCGCCCGGGTAGCCGTCGGAGTGGATGCTCCACAGGAGTTCCGGAACACCGGTCGCCCAGTTCTCCGACAGAACTCCTTCCCATGGCGGTTCGGTGACCGGCCGGGATTCCGGCCACGGGCGGTATTCACAGGAGGGTGTTTCCACCCGCTCAGCACAGAGATCGGAAATCGGACGGCTACTGCGATATTCGGCGCGCGGAAGCTACTTCCCTGCGGAGTTGAGACGGGCGATCGTCGCGTGGAAATCGTCGGTCTGGAACGACTGGCACTCCGCGGTGGTGGCGTAGTCCAGGCTGGCCGCCACCGATTTCTCGAGCTGGATGTTCAGCACCCGCTTGGTCGCTTCCACCGCCTGGCGGGGCATCTCCGCGATCCGTTTCGCACAGGCCAGCGCCTCGGCCACCACATGATTGGCCAGGCCCATCTCCCGCGCGCGTTCCGCCGGGATGCGCGCGCCGGTGAGCGCGTACTCCTTGGCCAGCAGCAGGCTGGTGTGCAGCGGCCAGGTGAGCGGACCGCCGTCGGCCGCGACCAGGCCGACCTGGACATGCGGGTCGGCGAGATAGGCGGTTTGGGCGAGGTAGACGATATCGCTCAGCGAGACCAGGCTGCAGCCGAGACCGACGGCGGGGCCGTTGACCGCGGCGACCACCGGGACCCGGCAGCGTGCCATACCGAGCACGATATCGCGACCGTGCGCGATGGTTTTCTCGCGCAGCACCGTATCGCGCCCCAACTCCTCGAGATAGGCGAAATCACCACCCGCCGAGAAGGCCTTACCGGCGCCGGTGAGCACCGCTGCCCGGGCGTCGTGATCCTCGGCCAGGCGCGGCCACAACCGGGCCAGCCCGGTGTGCAGCGCGTCGTCCACGGCATTGAGCGCGTCCGGCCGATTGAGCGTGATGATCCGCAGCGGACCGTCGGCGCGGACGTCGATTTCCGGTGGCATATCGTACATTTCAGGCTCCCAATCCGAGAATGCGCGCGGCGATGATGCTCTTCTGGATCTGCGATGTCCCGCCCATCACGCTCTGCGCGCGGCTGTAGAGGTAGGAGCCGAACATCTCCTGGTCGCCGGTGCCCGCCACGGCGAGCGCGGCATGCCCGACCGACTGGTCGACCCAGGTCATGAGCAATTTGTCGAGCGACCCCTGTGGGCCGTGGGTCACCCCGTCCAGTTGCTCGGACAGGCGCCGGCGGACGTGCAGTCGCAGCATCTCCGCCTGGACGGCGGCCCACGCGAGTTCGTCGGGAACCGCGCCGTCGGTGCGTGCGGCCAGCTGGCGCACGAGCTTCCCATAGCGCGCGGCGTATCCGAGGGTGGACGGTTCGCGTTCGTGCCCGACCACGGTCATGGCCAGTTTCCAGCCCGCACCGGGCGCACCCACCATCTGATCCGCGGGCACCCGGGCACCGTCGAAGAGGACCTGTCCGAATTCGGTGGTCACTCCGCTCATCATCTCCAGCGGCCGCTGCTGCACTCCGGGCTGTTTCATGGGCAGCACGAACGCCGAGATCCCCTTGTGCCGAGGCGCGGCGGGATCGGTGCGGGCCAGCAGCAGGCACCAGTCGGCGACATCGGAGTAGCTGGTCCAGATCTTGTGGCCGTGGATGACGTAGTCGTCGCCGTCGCGGGTGGCCGTGGTGGTGAGGGCGGCCAGATCCGATCCGGCCCCCGGCTCACTGAAACCCTGGCACCATCGCTGGCTGCCGTCGATCATGCCGGGCAGGAAGCGGCGGCACAGCTCCGGGCTCGCATGGCGGCCCAGCCCCTGGATCAGATACCCGAGACTCGGCCGCGGCGGCGCCCCCGCGATCGCGAGTTCCTCGTCCAGGATCACGTCGTAGACCGGTGGCAGTTCCTGTCCGCCGTACTCCTTGGGCCAGGACAGCCCGAAGAATCCGGCCCGGTACAGCTCCGAGTGCCATTCGCCCTGCCGGGCCCAGTACTCGTCGCCGGAGGTCGGGTAGAGGCCCGCCACCCCGGCGAGCCACTCGCGCAGGCGTTCCCGGAACGCCGCCTCCTCCGGGGAATCACGAAAGTCCAAGGCCGGCCTCCTCCAGGCGTACCGGGAAACAGTTCGGTGGACACCAAGGCCCGCCGCAGGTACACGTGGGCCAGGCATTCCCAGGTGTTGCCGATCCCGCCGCGCACCTGGATCGCGGTTTCACACACGGTCCGTGCGGCGCGGGCGGCGTAGATCTTGGCGACGCGGGCCGCCCGCAGCGCCTGTTCCGGTTCGAGTTCGTCGACGGCCCAGGCGGCATGCCACAGCACACTGATCGATCCTTCGATCAGGGCCTCGCTCTCCGCCAGCAGGTGACCTATCGCCTGGTAGGAGCCGATGGTGTTCCCGTACTGACTACGCACTTTCGCGTACTCCACCGCGAGCCGCTGGGCACCACGGGCGGCACCGACCAGATCGGCGCAGGTGGTGGTGAGCGCCAGGGCCAGCCAGCAATCCCGGTGTCCCGCCGAGATATCACCTCGCGGCTCCCAGGGGCCGACGGCCGCACCCGCCGCCCGGGTGAGATCCGCACCGGCGACCTCCTCGCCGACCGGCCCGGCGGATACACCGCTCCCCTCCAATTTCAGCACCCGGTCGCAACCGGAGGCGTCGATCGCGACGCCCCGGTACGCCACCGTCCACCGCGCGGTGTCACCGTCGAGCCGGCCCTGCAGGTCGTCGGCGAGAACCGGACCCAGGAACGGGACATCGACCAGTCCGCGCGCGAACTCCTCGGCCACGATCGCCACCTCCACCCCGGAGGCGCCGTCGGAGCGCAGTTCCCGGAAACCGGTGCCCACGACCGCGTCCTCCAATCGGGTGCGGCGGCGGGCGTCGGCCAGGTCCAGTACCGAACCCGGGCCCAGTTCGTCGGCCAGTTTCGCGGCCGCGTCGCGCAGTTGCCGCTGTTCACTCGTCAGCCGGACGTCCATACCGCTCCTTCAGCACTCGCCGCAGCACCTTGCCGGACGGCAGGCGGGGGATCTCGTCGACGAACAGCACCTGCCGCAACCGCTTGTACCCGGCCAGCCGCTCCCACACGGTCGTCATCAGTTCCTCGGCCGTCACCGGCGCCGACGTCGCCACAGCCGCCACGATCGCTTCGCCGTTCGCCCCGTCGGGCACCCCGAACACCGCGCAGTCGGCCACCGCGTCGTGGCCGTGCAGCACGGTTTCGATTTCGGCCGGCGCCACCTGGAAACCACGGACCTTGATCATTTCCTTGGACCGGTCGGTGAGCCGTAACCAGCCGTCCGCGTCCAGATTCCCGACATCGCCGGTGCGGTACCAGCCGTCGTCGAACGCCCCCGCGGTGGCCGAATCCGGCAAGTAGCCCGCCATCACCGATTCGGCGCGCAACTGGATCTCGCCGTCCTCCCCCGGTGCGACGGGTCGTCCGTCCACCAGCGACACCACCCGCACCTCGACGCCGGGCACGGCCTTGCCGACGGAATCGAGTCGCGGCGAATCGATCGGGTTGCAGGCGATCACCGGGAGCTCACTCGCCCCGTATGCGGGTAGCCAGGTGACACCGGTACGTCGGGTGACGGTTTCGGCGACACTCGCCGTCACCGGAGTCGCGCCCCACATGATGTAGCGCATCGAGGACAGGTCGTAGGACTCGAGACCGGGATGCTGTGCCATCGCCAGGGCGATCGGAGCGACCGCCATCTCGATGGTGATCTTGTCCGATTCGATGGTCCGCAGTACCCGTTCCAGGTCGAACCGGCTGTGCAAGCGCACCCGGGCGCCGCAGTCCAGCGCGGTGACGATATTGAGGATGCCGAGGATATGCGAGGGCGGCGTCGCCACCTGGATCCGGTCGCCCGAACCCAGTCGCAACGCGTCACGCCAGTGCCGGACCGCGGCCGCGAACGACGCGTGGGTGTGGCGCACCGCTTTCGGCATGCCGGTGGTGCCGGAACTGAATACGAGTACCGCGTCACTGCCCGGGTCGGGCTCGGCGAACGTTTGGGTGGGCGCGGGTACGGGATCGTCCAGGGAGATCATGTCCGCGAGCTCGGCCAGCACCGGATGGTCGCCGAGCGCGTGCTGCGCACCCGTGATGTCGAGCGCATGCGCGACCTCGGCGCGCTTCCACGCCGGGCTGAGCAGCACGACCGCGGCACCCAGCCGCCAGACCGCCAGCACCGCGGTCACGAATTCGGGGCGGTTCGAGGACATCAACGCCACGCGCTGCCCGGATCCGACCCCGCGTCGGGCGAGCAACTCGGCCAGACCGTCGGCCGCCGCGTCCAGTGCGGCGCGGGTGTACTCGCGGTCCTCGAAGGCGAGCACTGTGGGACCCGTCATCTGCATCCCCCACCCGATAGCACTTCATGGCAGTTCCTATCCGAATTTGAGAATACTATTCTCGCTTCGGTAGAATCTTAATACCAGAAGGAGGCGACCATGGCGAGACCACCGTTGTCCCGGCGCGCGAAGGTGACGCGCATCGTGAAGGAGACACCGGACACCCGCACCTTCGTGCTGGAACCGCACGATGGCCCCTTCTCCTATCAGGCCGGCCAGTTCTGCACCTTCAAGTTCGTGGTCGACGGCAAGCCGTACTTCCGCTCGTACTCGATGTCGAGCTGCCCGGTGACCGATACCGAGTTCATGACCACGGTCAAACGCGTACCCGGCGGCACGGTGTCGAACTGGATGCACGACAACCTCAGCGAAGGCGACGAGGTCGAGCTGACGGTGCCGACCGGCCGCTTCTGCCTGCGCGAAGGCGATGGCCCGGTGCTCGGCTTCTCCGGCGGCAGCGGAATCACCCCGATCATCTCCCTGGCCAAGAGCACCCTGGCGACCGCCGGCCGCGACGTCCGGCTGCTGTGCGCCGACCGCGACCGAACCTCCGCCATCTTCGAGGCCGCCCTCGAGGAACTGGCCGCCCGCTTCCCCGGCCGGCTGACAG
This sequence comes from Nocardia sp. NPDC004568, assembly GCF_040609955.1. Taxonomy (NCBI): domain Bacteria; kingdom Bacillati; phylum Actinomycetota; class Actinomycetes; order Mycobacteriales; family Nocardiaceae; genus Nocardia; species Nocardia sp. NPDC004568. Next base: position 23,300 of record NZ_JBEXLL010000045.1, on the reverse strand, counting down.
TCGTGCGGCACCGCGACGACGAACACGGTTACGTCGATGCCGCGAAGATCCTCGAATTCGTCGGCCCCCACACCTCCGGCGACGCCTACATTCGCGGCCCGGAACCCTTCATGGAACTCGTCGAGAGCGCCCTACCGGGCCCGGGCCGGATCTTCTCCGAGCGGTTCGGCGGCGCCGCGGCCAAGCCCGCCCCACCCGCGGCCGTTGCCCCGAATCCGCCTGCGGCACCATCCGGCTCCAGCACGCATCCGCCTGCGGCTGCCACCCCGAGTCCTCCGGCGGGATCGTCCGGCTCCACCGCAGCCGCGACCCCCGCCGCAACCGTGTCGAGTGTTCCCGCCACCCCGGCGGTCGGCGTCGGCCCCGTAGCGCAAGCGGCGAACGCCGGCGCCTCGGCAGCCGCCCCCGCGCAATCCGCCGCCACCGAGGAGGGCACGGTGACGATCTTCCTCAATCGCAAGAAAAAATCCGTCCCGCGCCGCGACGGCGAAACCCTGCTGGAGAGCGCCCGCCGAGCCGGGCTCACTCCCCCGTTCTCCTGCGAGTCCGGTAACTGCGCCACCTGCATGGCCAAACTCACCGAGGGCAAGGCGACCATGCGGGTCAACGACGCCCTCACCGACGACGACCTCGACGAGGGCTACATCCTCACCTGCCAGGCCGTCCCCGATACCCCGTCGGTAACCGTCCGCTACGAATAGCATCCGCTGAAAGCGGCTGCGTTCCAGGAGGATTCCGGCGAAGTCCGCTGTCACCTCTCGTGGCGGGGTGTATGGACCTGCTTCTGGGACAGGGTGATGCGGCGCCGACCGAGATCGACATCGATGACCTGCACGGTGAGGGTATCGCCGACCTCGACGACGTCTCCGGTCGATTCGTCCAGCTCGCCGGTGAGCACAAGTCCTTCGAAGCCCTGCGCCCGGTCTTCTATACGCACGAAAATGCCGAACGACACGATCTCGGTGACCGGTCCGGTGAGCACCTGCCCGATCCGCGGCGCTACCCGGGGCCACGGGTCTTCCTGCATCGCCCGGAGCGACAACGCGACTCGTTCCCGGACCATGTCGACATCGAGAATCACGGCCGTGATCGGCCGGCCGACGCCGACGACATCGGACGGGTGGCGGACCGGCCGCCAGGACAGTTCCGGAAGGTTGATCATCGCGGTACAACCGCCGATGTCCACGAACGTACCGCCGAAGTCGGCGATGGACGTCACCGTGCCGGTGACGACCTGGCCGCGCCGCAATGTCTTCAGGAAGACCCAGTCCCGGTCACTGGGCGTCGGTTCGGTCTGCCAGCGCGCCCGGAGCACACCGTCACTGTCCGGCAGTACCGCGGTGAACAGCGGGTGCCGCTCATCGGTGAGCAGGGACAGGACACCGGCCGCACTTGCGCCGGCGATACGGGACACCAGGGCCTCGAACTGGGTAACGTCCGCGACCGTGCCGATGATCCGCCCGGACTCGTCCTCCCAGAGGATCTCCACCAGCCCCTCTTCGGGCAGCGCGGCCATGGCGGTGGCGACGTCGGTGAGCAGGTCCGTCCAGACCGCCAGCCGGGCGCGAGGGGTCAGCCCGGCGCGCACTGCCTCGAGGTTGTCCGCGGTAAGCCGGTGCCATCGGGAGGCATTCCCGGCGTAGGTCTCCTCCAGGAACGTGGCGCGGTGGGTGTCGACTGTCCAGCGCAGGCGAGCCCAGAAGTCGGCGTCGGCCGGGCGCTGCTCGTACCGGGGGTCGTCGGGGGCGAAGTCGTAGGGCGATGCGTCCAGGAGTTCCGGGAACAGGCCGAGTGCGCGAGTGCGGGCCAGCGCCGCTTCGCACGGGCGGCTGCTGCCGATGTAGAGGTACTGGTCCCAGCCGACGTGTACCGCGAACGACCCCTCCGTCTCGAGTCGGCACCAGGCGCCGTCGTCGCGGAGCATGACCCGGACGAGTTCCAGGGCGGTGGCGATCGGCACCAGCGCACCGTCGTGGAAACCGGTCGGGCCGGCCGGGAACAGACCGGCCAGGCCGTAGCCGTCGACCGGCGGCTCCGGCCCGAAATGGGCGAAGCCGCCGATCTCCGGCTCGCGGATGGTCAACCGGTCGACATCGGTGTCCTCGGCGAAGGCGGCGACGGCCAGCAGGTAGGCGGCTTCGACCGGTCCGTGATCGCTGGTTGCGGGCTCGGCGCCGGTGTAGTGGCCGTGCTGATCGCGGTCGGCGGGGTCGTACTTGGTGACCCGATAGACGCAGGGCAGCACGTCACTGTCCGCCGGGGGTCGAGAGCGCCGAAGCGTTCTGGTGGCATTCGAGGACGAGGGCCCGGACCGAGCGGTGCCGGTCGCGATCGGCGCTGTTCGGTGACGTACAGATCACCGGGCATCCTAACGCCACAGCCGGTTGCCCACTTGCGCCCGTCGCCCGGGGTGCCCGGGCGGGCGGCAATTCCCGCCCGGCTCGGCCGCCCCCGCTCGCCGCGCCGACAGCCCATCGGCGGCGGCCCGGCGGGGCTCTTCGGTCGCTACGGGCTCACCCCTGATCGTCCAGAACCTCCCGCAGCCTGCGTGCGAATTCCTCGGGCTGCCCGGCATATCCGAATTCTCCGTCGAGGAAGCCGCCGTGATGACTGGGGAACACGGTCACGCGCTGACCGAACAATTCGGCGGTGGCCACCGCGGTGCGGCCGGTCAGCGTATTTCCGGTTTCCGCTCCCACCGCGATGACGATGCGGGTCGGCGCGGCGGCCGTTGCGGTGCGGTCGGGCCGATAACTGGTGACCGCCCGGGAGCGGTCCGACAGCAGCGGGTCGTCTCGTGAACCGTCGTCCTCGGCCGGCATCCCGAACAGGTCGGGGTCGGCGGGCGGTTGCGCGAAGTACTCGTCGGTGAACTCACCCTGCCACGAGGTCATCGCGAGAAAGGCCGCCATCCCCGCACCGAAGCCCTTCGCCTCATAGGCGTCCCGCACGGCCACCCGGGCACGGTCGGCCGCCGCGGCATCGGGCAGCACCGGAAGCAGCGGCGGCTCGTGGGCCACCAGCGTGATCACATCGTCGGGGTGGGCCGCCACGAGCGCGAGCGCGGTCACCGCGCCGCCGCTGCTCGCGAACATCTCGACCGGACCGGCACCGAGGGCCTCGACAACAGCGTGCACGTCCTCCGCTTGCACCTCCGGCTCGTGCTCGACGCGGCCGTCCTTGCGGACGCTGCGGCCGATGCCTCGCGGGTCATAGGTGACGACGGTGCGGTCGGGAAAATACGTGGCGAGCGCCCGGAAACCGGCCGCTTCCATGGGCTGCCCGATCATGAACAGTGGCGACCGTCCCCCGGCGGTCGGCAGCGGGCCGTGCACGTCGTAGACGATATCGGCACCGGCGGTTTCGAGAGTATGCGTCGACATACCGGTGACGACGCCTTCCGGACCGATAATTCATCGCGCGCCGCCACGGCCGACCACGGTCTCGGAACGGCCCGCGATGGCCACCCGATCTCGCAACGGACGTCGGCAAGCCGGACGAGGCGAGACCCAGGGACAAAACTGTCACTTCGATCGCGGCCGCTGCGAGCCCTCAGGCGAAACCGCGGAACACACCGTCCGGATCGGCGGCATCGGCGAAGTCCTCGAAGTCCATATTGGCGATGGACAGATTGTTCTCGATGCCCCACATCTCCGACGGAATGATCCGGACCGTCCGGCCGCGTTCGTGACCGGTCTCCTCCGGGCCGGTGTCGACGGCCAGGATCGGGTGTTCGGGGTCGGTGAGAGTGACGGTGTCGGCGAGGAAGGCATAGTAGGTAGGCCGGTCGCCGATCCTGTCGAGCAGTGCATCGACCGACAGGCCGTCGTTCTCCGGATTGTCGACGCAGGTCAGCGTGGCGACGAATTCGGCATCCGCGCCCACACCGGGGGCCATCGCCAATGCGGCCACGACCCGCCACGCCTCGTCGTCGCCGAAGTCGGTCCGGATCAACAGCGACGCGTCGTCGTCGAGATAGTCGTCCAGGCTGCGTCCTGTGCCGAAGGCTTCGGTGAGTTCCGCAGCCGCCCGCACGGCCGCGTCGGCCGGGATGTCTGCGTGGTCCTGCCCCGCACCGTCCGGTGCGATGATCGAGGCGACGATCCGTTCACAGTCGATCGGGGACAGGGGAATGCCACTGCGGATCTCGAAGGTCCAGGGACCGAGGTTTTCTCGGTGTGCCACCGGTGTATCCCGCACCGCGGGGTCCGGCTCGGGCTCGCCGGTATCGGTAGGCCACTGACGCAGGGTGAACGACATTCGGCGATGGTAAGGCACCGTACCGACACCCGGCATCCACCCGACGTCGACGGTGTTCCCGCCTTCCTGATACGGCCCGTGGATGGCCTCTCGGCGGTCATGGGCGGTGGTCGGCGGTGTACGGACGTCCGTGGGCCGCCCACCGGACCGGAACCTCATTGACAGTCCAATCGGACTGTGAAAGCGTTCTCGGCACCGACGCCGCCGAGATTGGAATGCCGAGATGACCTTCGCCGGTACCACGGTCGACTACGCCGTACGCGACCATCGCGCCTACCTCACACTGAACCGCCCGGAGCGGCTGAACGCGATCACCGGCGAGATGGCCCGCGAGATCGGCGAGGCCGTCGCCGCGGCGAATGCGGACGATTCCGTGCGCGTCATCGTGATCCAGGGAGCCGGGCGCGCTTTCTGCGCGGGCTACGATCTGAAGCTCTACGCCGAAGGCGGCGCAGAACATCAGGGCGCGGTCTGGGATCCGATCAAGGACTTCCGGATGATGAAAGCCAATACCGAGCACTTCTTCTCGCTCTGGCGCTCGGCCAAGCCGACCGTCGCCAAGGTGCACGGTTACGCGGTGGCGGGCGGCAGCGATATCGCTCTCTCCTGCGATCTGGTGGTGATGGCCGAGGATGCCCGGATCGGGTACATGCCGGCCCGGGTGTGGGGCTGCCCCACGACCGCGATGTGGGTGTATCGCCTCGGCGCCGAACGCGCCAAACGGATGCTGCTCACCGGTGACACCATCGACGGGATCCAGGCCCGGGACTGGGGGCTGGTCATCGACGCGGTACCGGCGGCCGAACTCGACACCGCGGTCGAGGACCTCGTGGACCGGATGGCCGGGGTCCCGACCAACCAGCTGGTCATGCAGAAGATGATGATCAACCAGGCATACGACAACATGGGCCTGCAGACCACCCAGAACCTCGCAGTTCTCTTCGACGGCATCACCCGCCACTCCCCGGAAGGCCGCTGGTTCGTCGACTTCGCCCAGCAGCACGGCTTCGACACCGCGGTCCAGTGGCGTGACAGCGGACGTTTCATCCCCGACGGCGGCGGCGATATCCCGTCCGACGACGAAATCGCGCGCATGAAACGCGAACTCGACGAGAAAGCGGCCGCCGCGGCGGAGCGCGGCCGATGACCCCGCTCACCCGATCCGTATGGCCGATCGACACCAGCGCGCCCGTGCTCGAGCTCACCGTGGGCGAGCTGCTCCAGCAGGCGGCCGCCGCGGCACCGGAACGGCTCGCGCTCATCTCGGTCGCGCCCGACCGCGACGCCCGCACCTGGACCTACGCACAGTTGCGCGACGATGCCGAACGTGCGGCAGCCTGGTTGCTCGACCGTTTCCGGCCGGGCGAACATATCGCGGTGTGGGCGCCGAATGTCCCCGAATGGCTCGTACTCCAGTACGGCGCCGCACTAGCCGGTCTGGTGCTCGTCACGGCCAACCCCGCGCTACGCGGACCCGAACTCGAATACGCGCTCGACAGGTCACACGCCGCCGGTGTCTTCTACACCGACAGCTTCCGCGGCACCGATATGGCGGGGCTGATCGGCGCCGTGCTGCCCGCAGTGCCCGGGGTACGAGAATCCGTCGCCTTCGCGGGCTGGCTCGACCAGGTACGCCGCACCGGGAAGCGGGCGCAGTTACCGGTTGTCGATCCACGGTCGGCCACCCAGATCCAGTTCACCTCCGGCACCACCGGCCGGGCGAAGCCGGCGGTCCTCGCGCACCGGTCGATGGTGACCAACGCGGCCTTCGTCCGGGACCGCTGCGGCGCGTCCCCGGGGGCGACATTCGCCACCGCGCTACCGCTGTTCCACACCGCCGGCTGTGGTCTGGCCGCGCTGGGTTCGATCCACCAGCGGGCCACGCTCGTGCTCGCCGAGATCTTCGATCCCACCACGATGCTGACGGCGATCCAGGATCACCGCGCCGAGATCTACGGCGGCGTGCCCGCGATGCTGCACGCCCTGCTCGCGCATCCAAGTCTGGCCGATTTCGATCTCGGGGCGCTGCGGGTCGTCATGTCCGGGGGCGATGCCGTCCCGCCCGCCCTGGTCGGCAGCTGGGCGAAGGTCTGTGGCGCGGCGACCAGCGCCGTCTATGGTCAGACCGAACTCGGGCCGATCCTCTGCCAGACGAGCCCGGCCGACAGCCCCGCGGACAACCGGTTCACGGCGGGCCGGCCCCTTCCCGGAGTGGAAGTGTCCATCCTCGATCCCGTCACCGGTGCGGTGCAGCCACTGGGGGTCGAGGGCGAGATCTGCGCCCGTGGATACCAGCGGATGATCGAATACCTCGATATGCCCGCCGAGACCGCACAGGCGATCGATGCCGAGGGCCGGCTGCACACCGGCGATCTCGGGACGATGGACGCCCACGGATACATCCGGGTCACCGGGCGACTCAAGGATTTGATCATCCGCGGCGGCGAGAACATCTATCCGTCCGAGATCGAACAGGCTCTGGCCGCGCATCCCGCGATCACCGGCGCGGCCGTGCTCGGCCTGCCCGACGATGCCTGGGGCGAAAGCGTGGCCGCCGTGGTGCGGACGGATCCCGCGCAATCGACTCCCACGGCCGCGGAACTGCACGATTACCTGCGGGAACGGCTCGCTCCGCACAAGACCCCCCGGTCCTGGTACATCGCCGACAGCTTTCCCGTCAACGCGATGGGCAAACTCCAGAAATTCCGGCTTCGCGAGCAGATCTCCGACGGCCGCCTGGAAGCATTGTGAACCGAGGACCGGTACGCGCCGAGCCCGGTGGGGTTCCGCGGCGGCCGGTTTCCGCGCCACCGGCGGCGCGCGTGGCGATCCCGACTCGTCGGGAGCAGCATGCGAGAACCCATGAGGCGCTGCTCGACGCCACGATCCGATGTCTGGTGGAGCACGGCTACGCCGGGACGACCACCCAACGGATCCAGGAGGCGGCCGGCGTATCGCGGGGCGCGCTGCTGCATCATTTCCCCTCGAAATCGGAGTTACTGGTCGCCGCGATCCACCACATCGCCGACATACGCCTGCGTCACCTCGGTGACGTCGTCGCAGATCTCGGCGACGGGCCCGAGGCCCTGGCCCAACTGGTGCAGGCGATCCGGTCGGCAATGACCGGACCGCCTTTTCAAGCCGCACTCGAGCTGTGGGCCGCCTCCCGCACCGATACGCAACTACGCGCGGCGCTGCTGCCGGCGGAGAAGCGGCTGGGGTCCGCGCTCCGGGAGATTTTCCGCCAGCATGCGGGCATCGCCGAACCCGAAGCGGCCCACACGGCTTTCGAATCGCTCATGGCACTCGTGCGCGGACTCGAACTGACCCGCCTCATGCGCAGCGACCCGGGCGTGGCCGACCGGATCATCGACGATTGGCTACAGAGCGTGGACCGGCTGCGCGACCGCTGACCGCTATACCGGCCACAGCGGGGGCGAGGGCGGGAAGACGACGGGCAGCGCGGTCAGCGCGCGATGGAAAGCACCCGTACGCCAGGTGAGCTCACCGGCCGGCACCGCCAGCCGGATCTCGGGGAGACCATCGAGCAACTGGTCGATGGCATCCTGCGCGATCAGATAGGCCAGCGAACTCGCCGGGCAGACGTGCGGCCCGCCGCCGAAGGCCAGATGCGCGCGGTTGCCCGCGTGCTGGTTCGTGCCGATCACCGGATCGGTGTTACAGGCGGCCATGCTGATGACGACGGGCTGATGCGCGGGCAACCAGACACCGTCGATGAGGATCGGCTGTTTCGGGAACGTGAAGCAGAAATTCGCCATCGGCGGATCGTTGAACAGCACCTCGTCCAGAGCGTCGCGGGTGGACAGGCTCCCGTCGAGCGCCCGGCCCCCGAACTGCTCGTCGGTGAGCATCAGCCGCAGCGCGTTGACGATCAGATTCTGCAGCGGTTCGATACCGGCCCCGTACAGGGTGGCCACCTGGTTCACGATCTCGGGCTCGCTCAATGCGCTCGGATGCCCGATGATCCGGGTCGTCACGTCATCGCCGGGTTCGGCGCGTTTGAGTTCGATCAGCTCCAACAGCGATGACATCAGCGTCGCGGCGCCCTTCTCCGCACCGACGCCCTCGAACATCGCCGCCATACCGGCCGCGGCCCGCTGCGCGATCTCGGTGGGACAGCCCAGCATCGCGTTCAGCACCGCGAAGGTGAGCGGAAACGCGTACTGCCGGATCAGATCCGCGGACCCGTCGCCGCAGAAGGAGTTGATCAGCGGAACAGCCACCTTCTCGACGGTCGCGTGCAGGCCGAACGGGTCGACCTCGGCCAGCCCCGCGACGATGGCCTGCCGGTACCGCGCGTGTGCGCGGCCGTCGTTACGCCGAGCGTTCGGCCGCCACTGCATGAGCGGCAGTACCGGGCAATCCGCGGGGATATCGCTCTGCCACGTCCGGGGATCGGCCGGGAAATGGTCCGGATCGCCGAAGATACGCAGTGCCGTGTAATAGCCGATCACCAGCGTCGCGGGCACTCCCGGAGCCACCTCCACCGGAACCAGCGACCCGTACTGTTCTCGCATCGCGCGATAGGTGCCGTGCGGGTCGACCGCGAACTCCGGTACATACAGTGGAATTCGGGGGCCGTCGGTACCGGTCGGTGAGCTGCCGGGGGCCCGGGGCGATAGCTGGTCGGAATTCGTCACCGGACGAATCCTAGGCACAAGATCGGTATGGATCCGGCGAACCGACGTAGTCGTGCCCGGCGGCCGAAGCCGCTCGACGGATACGTGGTCGGGTATCCTCGGGCGCCCAACCGGTATCGACGGTCACCACCACGATGTTCCCGCGTGCCGCCGGTTCGGCACCGTCGTACCGGGGCAGTCCCCCGGAACCCTGACGAATCCACCACCGTGCAGGAAGACGCGCACCACCCGGGTGACGGGGCCGGACCTCGTTCCCCGACTTTCCCGCCCGTGGTGTCGACAATCATCGCGCCGCGCTGAAGAACAGGCCACTACCGCACGCGTCCCGGCCGGAAACGAAGAATCCGGTGCCGGTGGTCCGCGTCTCGGCGCCCGCTTCTTCGACGAATTCACGAGCCCGGCCGATATCGTCGACGACAATCGTCAGCGCCGCCAGATACGACGGCGCCGGCGCGGCCTCACCGGGCAACACCTCCGGCGCGGCCGACGCGGACACGATCTCGACGCGGGCGTCGCCACGGGTCAGGACGGACGCCGGTCCGGTGTTCTCCGCTGCGACGCCGAGAACGTTCTGGTAGCGCCCTATGACGGCGTCGAGTTCGGCGTCGGCGACGACGATTAGCACAGCGCTCGAGCCGAGGGCGCCGTTGGGGTGGGTCAGATAACGGGGCTGCAAAACGTATTCACGGGTCAGGTGCTGGGCGACACCGATATACCCCTCGGCCGTCGCCCGCGGATCCAGATGGACCGACCTGGCCCGCAACACCGCCGGACCGTCCTCGGTGTCGACCGGACGCTCGAGCTCCAGCACCCCGGAGGTCCGCAGCCCGGCCGCGCCCAGTCGCGCGTCCGTGCCCGCCGCGTCTGCGGTGTCGAAGCTGAGAATCCGCAGCCCTTCGTACTGCTCCACCATCTGCTCGGTATGCCACGGGTCGGGGGCGGAGTCGTCCACGATGCCGAGCAGTTCGATATACGAATCACCGAACAGCACGCACATGTTCGCCGTACAGCCCGCCGTCAGCGGCGCCCCCGGACGCTCGGACAACATATGCCGCGACCGCGGGCTCAGGGTGAACCCGAACGACCGATACGTCGCCGCCATGGCGTCCAGATCGCGATTGACGATCCCGACGTGGTGAAAACCGTTGATGTCCTGTCCCATGGCGACAATCGTCGACGGCCGCCGGTATACGGCCACATCATCCGCGCGGAGAAGCCGCGATCCGACACCGGACAGCCCCGCAGTGGCGGATCCGGACGCCGCCACTGGCGGTCCGCTACTGCCGGTGGCGGCTGCGGTCGGCCGCGAATCGGGCGTTCCGGGCAGAACATGGGTTCCGCGGAACACACGATTCCGGACGCAATGCCGAAGCGGCAGGATCGCGCTCAGGAAATCGTGCCGGTACTACGCAGCCAACCAGAAGACCGCCGCGCACCGGAGCTGCCGCCGCGCCCACCCATCAGGCCGACGTCGCTCGAGCACCTCCGGCGGCCCTCGGACAGCACGACCTACCCCGATCGGCGGGAACTCGCCGGAAGAGCTGACCGCTCTATCCGGTACGTGCCGGCCGCGCCGAACCAGCGCGGCAGATGTTCGAGCAGATCCTGTTGCTCGTCGCCGACCCATGCCACATGGCCGTCGGGCCGGAGCAGAACAGCGGGTACGTCGAGCTCCGCCCCGATATCGACCACGTGGTCGACCCGATCCGCCCACCCGGCGACCGAGAGCCGCCCGGTTCGGTCGAGCAGCAGGCCGCGACCGGCATGCATCAACTCGTAGAGACGGCCGCGCCCCACTCGCACGTCACGCAGGCGCCGGCCGAGCAGATCGTGTCCCTCCCCGAGGTCGTATCGGATGCCGATCGCGACGATCTTCTCGATCAGATAGCGGTTCACCTCCTCGAAATCCATCAATTCCGACAGCAGCCGGCGCACCGCCTGCGGACCGGGTTCGGTGGACATCAACTCCGCCTGGGCACGAGTGTTGTCGAGCACGTCGGCGGCCACGGGCCGCCGTTCGCTCTCATAACTGTCCAGCAATCCCTCCGGTGCCCAGCCGTTGATCTCGGCAGCCAGTTTCCAGCCGAGATTGAACGCGTCCTGGATGCCGAGATTGAGCCCCTGACCACCCATCGGCGGATGGACGTGCGCCGCGTCGCCGGCCAGTAGCACCCGCCCGACCCGATACCGTTCGGCCAACCGGGTGGCATCGCCGAAGCGGGACAGCCACCGCGGCGAATGCACACCGAAGTCGGTGCCGGCGAACACGCGCAGCTGCTGCGCGAATTCCTCGAGCGTCGGTGCGACCGAACGGTCCTCGACCACCTCGGCCGCGGGTACGACAACGCGATACACCCCGTCGCCGAGCGGTCCCAGGCCGAAGCGCAGCTGAGTCTTACGGATCTCGGCGACGGTGGCGGTGATCGTGGCCGGGTCCGCGGTCACCTCCATTTCGCCCACCAGCGTGTCGTTGTAGGACGGATCGCCGGGGAATCCGACGCCCAGCAGTTTGCGCACGGTACTGCGCCCGCCGTCGCAGCCCACAAGGTACCGCGCGCGCAATCGCGTACGGTCGGCCAATTCGACGTCCACCCCGTGCTCGTCCTGGCTCAGCCCGGCCACCTCGCTCCCTCGCCGGAACTCCGCGCCGAGCTCGGCGGCGTGCTCGGCCAGTAGGGGCTCGGTGACCGTCTGCGGAATACCGAGCACGTAGGCATGCGCACTGTCCAGCCCTTCCGGTGCGGGCTTGGCGATACCGGCGAAGAAGCCGCCGAGCGGGTGCTTACGGCCGCGCGCGAGGAACCGCTCCAACAGGCCACGCTGATCCATCACCTCGATACTGCGCACATGCAGGCCCAGCGACCGGACGAACGCGGGCGGGGTCACCTCCTTCTCCACTACGAGCACACGCACACCGTGCAGGCGCAGCTCCCCGGCCAGCATCGAGCCGGTCGGACCACCGCCGGCAATGATCACATCGAACACAAGCCACCCCATCCACCGAAAGTTCGAATTCCGCCGGACGCTGCCACGGTCCACGCACCGCTCGGGCCGCACATTTTCGCAGGTCCTGGCCTTCGGCCGGATATTCTGCGCCATGCCCCGGGTCTTGCCGCAAGTCCCCCTGTGCGATATATGTTGAAAGGGGAAGGGTTCGGTCCGGTCGAAGAGCCTCGCTGATAGGAGCCGCTCGGCGTCCATCCGGATTCGCCTTCACCGGACCGGCACCCGGGATCACATCACCGAGGCCATCCCGCCGTCCACCGCGCGCGAGACGGACGACCCGGCCTGTCTTCGTGGCCCACCGCCCGAACCGCGGCCGGGCCGACGAGCCGCGCCTAATCACCCGATGCCTTCACTACCTCGTTGGGCGGCCGGTGCACGTGGCCACCAGGCGGCTACCGCTCGGAGACCCAGGCACACCGGCGGCCCCTCGCGGGAAATCCTCCGGTATGCCGTCGCCGCCGGTGCAGCCGTTGATCCCGGTCGGCTCGGCAGTCACTGCGGTACACGTTCGACCGACGTTCCGGTTCTCCCGGATCGACCGGGCGGGACCGACTTGTCACCGGCGCCCGATCAGCTCGCAGTCTGTGCCTTCCCCCAGACGACGAGCGCCCAGCCGAGGCAAACGAACGCCGCCGTACTCGTCACTGTGCGCACAATGTTCCAGGCCACCCACCGCGACTCCGCGAACGCTTCCCGTACCGCTGCCGGATCGGCCAGGTCCGCGGGCGCGCCCGCGGCCTTCAACGCGTCGTTGAGCGGCAGATGTACGGCGAAGGTGATCACCACCGCCACCAGGTAGAAGACCGCCGCGGCCGCCGCCCAGAACAGCACCGACCGGCTGTCGCCGCCGAAGCTCAGCAGCGCTGCGGCGACCGACAGGATCAAGGCACCCAGGAAGGTGGCCAGGAACAGCGGATTGATGATCGCGCGGTCGATCGCCTGGTACGCGCCGATGAAAGTGCGGTCGTCGGTCGTCCGCAGGCCGGGCATGATCGCGACCGCGTAGATGCCGAACACCCCCGCCATCAGGCCGGTGGCCACGGTGGCCGCCATCAGTACGACGGTCCGGAGTCCGTCCATCTCTTCTCACCTCGTTCGAGTAGTTCCCATTCCCGTTCGAGGCGCGCGGAGACAGCCCTGAACAGGGCAACGGTACCGGCGGCCACCTGCACCCACCAGGGCTGAAAAGCAGGCCCTGCCACAGGGCCCCACTCGACGGCGAAAGGCTCGACCTTCAACGGTGACCGAAGCGAGGTCCACGCCCCGGCGGTACCCCGAGTCGGAATTGTCGGCCGCGCGGACGGGTGTGTTTGTCTGTCACCCGTGATGTCGAAGTCGGTCCGCACCGGTATCCATGTGCTCGCCTGGGCCGCGACGCTGGCAGGAGCCGCCGGGGTCGCGTTACACGTCAACCGCTCCTCGGTGCCACCGCTGGTCTTGGGCGCTTCCATCGCGCCGTACCTGATGGCGTCCGCACCGGTCGCCCTGGCGGTGTGGGTGGCCGTGCGGCAGTGGCCCGGCGCGGTGGTGGCGGCTCTTGTCGCCGCCGCCGCGGCATGGACCCAGGCTCCGCTGTATCTCGACCAACCGGGTAACGGCGACGACCCCGAGTTGACGGTGATGCAGGCCAACCTCCTGTTCGACGGAGCCGACCCCCGCGCCCTCATCCAGCAGGTGCGGGACCGCCAAGTCGGGGTGCTCACTGTCAACGAACTCACGCCGGCGGCGGTCGATGATCTCGGCCGGGCCGGCCTCGACGAGGTGTTGCCGTACCGGTACCTCTCACCCGGCCGGACCGCGACCGGCACGGGGATCTGGAGCGCCTACCCGCTGTCGGGAACCGTCGAATACGACGGTTTCGTCCTCAACCAGCTCGCGGCGACGGCGAGTGTCCCCGGCGTCGGGCCGGTCACGGTGTACGCGTTCCATCCGGTGCCACCGGTCTACAGCACACAGGTCTGGGCCGACGAGTTGTCCCGGCTGCGCGATATTCTCGACCGATCACCGGCCGACCGGCCGGTGATCGCCGGCGGCGACTTCAACGCGACCCACGACCATTCCCAATTCCGCGCGCTGGCATCGGGACGTTTCCACGACGCTGCCGATCAAGCGGGCGCCGGACATCTCGTCACCTACCCGACCGACAAATGGTGGCCGCCGGTGGTCGGTATCGACCACATCGTTCTCGCGGAGGCCCGGGCGGTCGCGGTGGAAACGGTCGGCCTACCCGGTGCGGACCATCGCGCCCTGGTCGCGCGGGTCCGCCTGCCGGGTATCCGCTGACCGGCCAGCGCAACCACTGGTGGCCGCGCCGGTTGGGCTGTACCCGATGGCTGCGGTACGGCCCTTCCCCACACCACTGTCCGATGCCGGCGTACCTACTCGAATCCGCCGGAGCGCACCTCAGTGGTGAAGGCGTCCCACTCCCGCGGACCGAAAACCAGAGCCGGGCCGGTGGGGTTCTTGGAATCCCGCACACCCACCAGTCCACCGCGCAGATGGGCCACCTCGACACAGTCTTTTCCGCTGACGCTGCGGCTGCTCTTGAACCATGCCGCGCCGGATAGGTCGATGTTCACGCCCGATACTCCCTCGCCGTCGCCTCGAGAAGGCGCTGTGTGTCTCGCTCGTCCAATGCTACGTGCAGAATGGAATCCCGAGCCGCCTGATATTGGTCGATCTCACTCGGCTTGTCCAGGTACAACGCTCCGGTGAAGCCTTCCACGTACACGACGGGCGGCTCTGTCAGTACAGGGTTTACGTGCTCCGGGAACTCGAGGTAAACGAAGTCCTTCGCTGCCAACCCAAGGTGGTTGGGCGCTTCGAATCGGACTACCCGCAATGATACGTTCGGCAAGGTGCAGACCTCGGTCAGATGGTCCAACTGATCCGCCATGATCTCGGAGTTGCCGATGAGGTGCCGAAGCGCTGACTCGCCCAGCACGACGTCCAGGTTGAAGTTCGACGAGTTATGCAGTCGTTCCTGGCGTTTCCGAAGCAGACCGAGCTCGCGGTCGAGATCGATCTCAGCTCCCAGTGCAGTCGAAATGTCCCAGGTAGCACGACGGTAGTCCGACGTCTGGATCAGCCCTGGCAATGTTGTCGACTGAAACGAGAAAATTCTGCTCGCCGCGAGTTCGAGACCGAGGAACATCTCGAACTCGGGGAACATGACATCCGCATAGGACTGCCACCACCCGTCCTTGCGAGATTCATCTACCAACCAAAGAAGTTCGCGGCGATCAGCGGCACTTGCCCCGTACGTATCACACAGCGCGTTGACCACCATCTTCTTGGTCTCGCTATTGCGCCCGGACTCCAAGCGCCACAACGTTTGCGCACCCATCTCGCACCGCCGGGCCGCGTTCGCGCGGCTCAGCCCGGCCTCCTCGCGCAGTTCGCGCAGGCGGCGGCCCAGTACCCGGCGGGGCAAGGTCGGTGGGTTCGCGGCGTTCGATTCGATCGACACAGATCTCTCCCCTTCGTTGACGTTACTCGCGGTTATTCCAACCCGAATGGAACAGTCGAACTGCTCGGAATTACCAATCCACCCGGAGCAATTCCGTTGTGCGCCTGAATCTTACGTAGCGATTCTCAATCGGGGAAGTGCGTGGTTCACTGAATGCGCGGACGCAGATGTGGAAACTTCCGTGGCGGAATTTTCCATATCGCCCGCACCGGCCCGCGGACCCGGAGACACCGTTCGGCGTTCACCGGCCGGCGCGACCAGACCATTACCCACGTTGTGAGGTGACCATGCAGTTCGGAGTACCGGTGAACGATCACCGGCCGGTACCGGTGATGACCGTCCAACACGCTCACCAGGTGATGCAGACCCATCTCGAATGCCTCTCCACGGAGTGCCCGATCAAAAAGCAGGCCAGGGCACGCCTGATAGAGGCACGCAGAATGGTTCCAGGCGGCCGGGATTTCTCCGGCTACTGATCCGTCCGGACAAAGGAACTAGGCGCATGAAAGAAAAATTGCCGCACCGTATTCCCGGCGCGCATCCCATACCGAGGGGAATAAATTGGCAACCCCCGACCGATATCGCCACACTCGTCCGGGTGGGCGATGCCCTGCGCCGTTACCCGCCGCAGGAGACCGGGAAGGCCCGATGAACGAACCACCGCAACGCGACCATCACATCGCCCCGTTCGACGAGCTCGCCGCCCACGCCGGGAGTCGCGGTTACCGGCTCGTCCGCGAACCGGGCACACCACCCGGATGGGCGCTGCTGGACGCCGCGGACGGCGAACCGCTCTACGCGGCAGAAACTCTCGCCGATATAGCGCGGTATCTCGATGACTAGCGGCGATCCGGCGGCGCCTCGGTGCCGTCCGCACCGCTTGGCCGAGCTACTTCGACTCTCGGGGCTCGTGAACCTCGAGACCGAGTATCCGGTTCATACTCGCGCGGTCGGCGTAGCGCGCTCGATCGACCCGGGCCGGCCGGTTCACTACGTCCACGCCGCCCTGCCCACCGCGTAACACCCACTCGACTCCCGCCCGACGTCCGGACGATCCGGCGGTGGGGGCTGCGGGCACCGTGGCAAACCGTCAGTCCGGCAGGTAAGGGCTCAACTCCCCCGCCACCCGCTCCCCTTCCCCACAGATATCGCCGGCCGCCGCGACCCCACCCGGCCCGACCGGCAGGCGCGACCAGATGAGTGCCATTCCCTGCCGGAGCTCCACTCCGAAGTAACAGCGCTCCTTCCGCTCCGGGTCGAGTGCGTCGCCGAACTCCAGTGCCGTGCGGTCGCCGACGGTAGCGGGCCCGGCCACCTGGTAATCCCGGTAGCGCGGATCCCGCTGGAACTCGTCCAGCGAAGTCGGCCCGAAGTACAATGCCGCGTCGTACCACCCGGCGGCGGATTTCCAAATACAGCCTTCCCAGCCGGAGAACTCGGTCCCGAAAGGCTCCGTCATCAACGGTTGCGGCACGATTCCCGCTTCAGTCAAGCCGGCCGTAGGGATATCGCAGGGGTGGGCGACCGGCGGCGTTTCGGCCGCGTTACCGGTGTCCCCACAGGAGGTACTCGTCGCCGCGACGACTCCGGCGAGTAATGCCATGACCAGTGTTCTTCTCATCGCAGCCAAGTCCTCTGTTCCGGGTATTCGTCGAAATCGTCGGGCCAATCACTCGGCCCTACTACGTTGTCGTCACGGCGTGGCGTCGGCGACGGTATCGAAGTCTCCGGTGCGGAAGCCGACGCACCCCAGGTCCATATGTAAGAAGGCGAATTCTTCAGTTCCGCCACCTCCGGCGGTACCGGTCGCGCGAACTGTTCGATATCTTGCCAGCGGCATTCGCCCGCCTCGACGCGCATACTGTAGTGCCGCAACTCCGGTGAGGCATTCGGCATCGCCGCCACCGACGCCATGAGTTCCTCGGTGACCGTAACCGGATCGCTCCACAGGTCCTCGAGGCCGGTGCGCTCTACTCGCAGGCTCGCCGTCTCCAGACGTTCCGCCGCGGCGAGGACGCGTCGGGCCATGGATTCCACACCGGGATCCAGGTTCGGATCATCGAACATCTATATCGCCTGGTTCGGCCGCCGAACTCCACCGAACTACCGTCATACCGCGTCCTCCCACGGCGCACGCCCGGAGCCCACCTCATAGGCTTCTTTCGGCCGGTTCAGGGTGTCCTCGGCCTGGGCCACCTTCGCGACATCGTTCACCAGAGCCGCCCGGCGAGCGGCATTGTCGACACGGCTGGTGATCGGCTCGAGCTTCTGGGTGACCCAGTCCTTGCCTTTGCCGACCGGGTTACCGAGCCATTCCAGGAATTCCTTGGTGCGATTACGCACATCTTCGATCTCGTTGATGATCGTGTTGACGAGATCGACTATGTTCCAGATCTTCCGAGCCATATCAACGATCTCGATCGCCGTCCCGATTCCGGGAATCTTCTTGACGAGGGCCTTGAAGATTTGTTTGGTACTGCGGAAGTCCACGAAGGACGTCACGAAGTCGCGGAGCTTCTCACAGGCTCGGCGGACACCATCGCGGATCTTGTCCGCGACGATCGTGAGCAGGTCGCAGATAACCCGCCCCACGGGCCCCTCCCACTTCATGGCCGAGATCTGGCTTCCCGCCCACGTCTCGAAGGCGATGGCCGCTCTGCCGTCCCAGTGTGGGCCCACACGGCGCACTGCGTCTTCGAGATTCGCGGCGGAGCTCTCCATCGCATTACCGGCGACCTTGTACGTTTCACCGATCCGGCGGAGCTCGTTCCAGTTCGCGGTGATGCGGGAGACGACCATCTCCAGGATGTTCACCTCATTGCCCGCCATCCTGGTGACGTTCTTGACCGCCTCGTTGACATCGCCGACGACACCGGTGGTCTCCGCAATCAGATCCGCGAGTTCCGGCGGCGCGGCCGAAGGCGGGTCCAGCTTGATCTCATTGGGTTTCGGATATGCGACGGGATCGGGATAGTCCATGACCAGACCGGTGTTCTCCCGATCGGCGTCGACGGCCACCCCCTGCCCGGTGATCAGGTTCGTGGTGGCCGCGTTGAGTGCCTCGTAGGTTTTCTTGTCCTGGTCGTGATACATCCACGCGGTGCGGTTCAGCTCGTCGCCGCTGTTCGCGGTGGTATTGCCGATACCGGCCATCCGGGTTTTGAATACCCCTGCCGCGTGCGTGAATGGTGTAGTCAGCGGCTCGAGTATGGCCCCGCCGAGTCCCTCGGGGCTGACCATGCAGTGCACGCCGACGAAATCGGCGATGGCCTTTGTATCGGCGCCGATAACATCCAGCGCGTTTCCCAACCCCGCGATCTGCGAGGACTCGGCTACCAGTGTTTCCGCCACCTGTCCGACCTTCCTTCCATCATCGGTTCGTAGTGTGCAGAGAAGTCAGAATCGCTTCGGCGTCGCCTTCGCTCAGCGCGTCCGGCAGACCGGTGTGACGCTGCAGGAACAGCACCATCACCTCGGCAGAGGCGTTCGCGGAAGTGGCCACGACATCGAACTGCGCGGTGCTCGGGTCGCACGACGACTCTCGAGCGATCCCGGTGACGACCGCCGTGTATCGAATGGCCGGTCGCCCGGCGACTTCAACCTGCACCGGGCCGCGGATCTCCACGTCGGGCCGAGCGCCCGCGGGGTCGGAGAAGATCGCGCCGGCGCGGTCGGCCGCTTCGCGCGCCGCGGTGTCGTTATCGGTGCCGTTGCGACCCTGGACCCCGACTCTCGCCAGGGCCGACCCTTCGGTCTCCGGACAATAGCCATATCCGTAGTCGCTCACGGCACCGTAGGACGCGATCGTCCGACCGCCCTCGGACCAGCTCACGGTCCGGCCGTTGGACGGGCGCCAGCCGGCCGCCGGGGGTACGGAATAGTCGAGCCCGTACCTCGTCGGTACAGTCCTGGGTTGCCCCTCGGCCACCTCGGGTAGCGGCGGCGGAAAGGCCATGGAGGGGAATCCGGGCGGTAGCGGCGGATCCGTTGGTGACTCCACCGGAGCCGGGGGCCGCCACGAGGGAGCAGCCTGCCCCACTTCGGGCACCGTGTCGGCGTAGGGGTTGCCGACCCACGCGATAACCAGCATCACCGCTGCGGCGACACCCATCCAGCCAGCGACCTTGGCCAGCGGGCCGATCACACCCGATCGAACAAGTGCGGTGAGAAAACTACGCAATTCTCTGTTCCCTACCCCGGTATGTCCGCACCGTGGAAGGCCCTGACTCGGCTTTTCATGCCACTCCTCGCAGAGATTGATCAGCGATCCAGTAGATCAGACGCCGCCGGAAGCGGATCGGTTCCCCTTCTCCGGATTATTCGAGGAGTTGCTCCACCACATCGCCGGCGCCGACGATCACCGAGCGCGAAGTCGGGCCATGGTGCCGAGGTGGAGCGGTGGGCGCGGTGGTTGCTGCGCGCCGGAGGATAGCGTTCACCCACCCCCTTCGCCATAGCATGGGAGCATGTCCTCGACCCGGATCGAGAAGCCCGACCTCCCCGAATACATGACCTGGGAGGAACTGGAGCGTCTGCCCGATGAGGTGGCCGGTCAGATCGAACTCTGGGCCGGGCGCGTGGTGTGGCTGCGGCGCGGGCCCGCCGAGCATCAGCGCTTCACCCGCCGCCTGACCAACGCCCTCGAATCGTGTGCGCGCAAGAGTATGGCGGAAAGGCCGGAAACCTGCTGGCAAGTGGATTTCGAGAACAACGTGTTTCTCGGGGACCAGGGTAAATCGAGCAGCGCTTCGTTTAGCATTTCAAATGCTATATTGGGCCCGTGGATACTGAATTTCCCCCCGGCGACGGACCCAGTAGTGGGATCTCGGTGAGCCTGACCGCCGGAACACTGCAGGCGATCCGGGAGCGCGTGGGCAAACGGGGCGTGTCTGCTTATCTGGAGCAGGCCGCACAACGTCAGATCGAACGCGACAACCTCGCGGAATTGATCGCCGACTTCGACGAGCACAATGGGCCTGCCGACCCCGCCGCAGTGGCCGCCAAACGCGCCGAGCTCACCGGCGCCGCCGATCCGCAGGCCGGAACGGCCGCATGAGCGGCGCCCTCGTCCTGGATTGCGAGGGTCTCGCCAAAGCTGTGCGGCGGGACCGCGAGGTCCACGAATGGCTCGCCGCAGCGCGCGACGCGGATATTCCTGTCGTCACCTCGGCTGCCATCCTGGTCGAAGTAGTACATCCCAGGATCAACCACGACGCCCTGAAATGGACCCTGTCGCGTCTGCGCGTCGAACCGGTGACCCAGGTTGTCGCCCAGTCCGCTGCCACCTTGCTGCGGGAGGCAGGCCTGCACGGCCACAAATACGCCATCGACGCCATGCTGTGTGCGACGGCACTGACCCAGTCCGGCCGCGTCACGATCCTGACCTCCGATACCGACGACGTCGGGAGGCTCACGGCTGCTCACCCTCGGGTCGTCACCAAGAAGGTTTGATCTGCCGCGGACTCGAGCAACAACCCGAGTGCGCGCCGGCTGCACCAAATCCCGTTCCGACGGCGCGACAGCCGTCCCGCACGAAGTTCCGGGTCACCCCGTCAGAGCTCGCGGAGCCCCGCCCGGACCGCCCGGGGCGTAAAGCCGTTGTGGGACGCGCAACCGAGACGGTGTACGCGCCCGGCGGAGTCCGGCTACGCGGCCGTGCTGTCGCCGGCGGTGGTGTCGTGTTCGCCCAAGCCGGGTGGCGGCCGGTAGTCCGGGGTCCACCCCGCCACGTGTATCGACGAGCCGACAAGCCGGTGTTTCCCGGCCCGCACGACCATGTCCGGGGTCGCCTCCAGCGCCTCCGGTAGCGTACGCACCGCCGCTGCGGGGACACCGAGCGGCCGCAACCGCGCCTCCCAGGACGCCGCGGTATCGGTGGCCAGTACCGCGGTCACCATACCGAGAACGGATTCACGGCCGCTCACCCGTTCGGCCATGGTCTCGAATCCGGCCAGCCCGGCCTCATCCGCGAAGAGCTTCCAGAACCCGTCGTGGGTGATGAACAGCGCGAGATACCCCTGGGCGGTCGGGAAAAGCTGGGCCGGAACGTAATAGGAATGGGCTCCATACGGGCGACGCTGGGGTTCCACGCCGTTGTCCAGGTAGGCGGCCGCGTGATAGTTCAGCTGGGACAGCATCACATCACGCAACGAGACATCGATCTGCCCGCCCCGCCCCGACACGATCTGGGCGAGCAACCCCAGCGCGGCGGTCAGGCCGGTGGAATTGTCGGCGGAGGAATACCCGGGCAGCGTGGGCGGCCCGGCGGGATCGCCGGTGAGCGCGGCGACCCCGGTGGACGCCTGCACGACGTAGTCGAAGGCCGGATCGTCTCCGTTGTCCAGACCGAAGCCGGTGAGCGCGACGCAGACGATCCGGTCGTTGTACCGGCGCAGCGCCTCGTAGGTGAGACCGAGTTTGCGGATGGCCGACGGTTTCAAGTTCACCAGTAGCGCGTGGGCGTCCGCGGCCAGCTCGCCGAGGCGGCGCTGCCCGGCCGCGGCGGTCAGATCCAAGCAGAGGCTGCGTTTGCCGCGGTTGAGGCTGGCGAAATAGGAGTCACCGACCTTGCGCGAGATATCGCCGCCCGGCGGTTCGAGTTTCACCACGTCGGCGCCCAGGTCGGCCAGCATCATGGTGGCGTAGGGGCCGGCCAGCATGGTGCCGACCTCCAGCACACGGATACCGGCGAGCGGACCGGAAGTCATGGCAGCTCCTTCGGCGGGGATCGACGCGGCCCGTGGAGCCCGGAGCGAAGGCGAAGGTATCGCATCATGACAGCTCCTTCGGCGCGGGTTCACGCGTGCCGCGGAGGCTCGAGCGGAGGTGTCGCATCATGGCAGCTTCTTCGGAGCGGATCGACGCGGTCCGCGAAGGCCGGAGGGAAGGCGAAGGTGTCGCATCATGGCAGCTCCTTCGGCGAAGATCGACGCGGTTCGCGGAGGCCGGTACGGAGGCGGAGGTATCGCATCATCGCAGTTCCTTCGCGATCTGCGCGATCATCTCCCGGGTGCGCCGTTTGGAGGCTATAAGTTCGTCGCGGGTGTCGCCGATGGGCAGCAGGCGGACGGACAGGTCGGTGGCACCGGCCTCGGCGTAGCGGCGCAGGCCGGCGGCGATGGCGTCCTCGTCGCCGGCGAGGCAGATATCGCCGATATCGCGGGCGTCGCCCTGTTCCAGCAGGCGCTGATAGTTCGGGGAGACCTCGGCTTCGCCCAGGATTCGGTTGGCGCGCTCGCGGGCGGTGGCGATCGCGCCGGAGGCACACAGGCAGATGGGCAGTCCGGCAACGATTCGCGGGGCGCTGCGACCGGCGTCGGCGGCGGCTTTGGTGATGCGGGGGGCGATATGGTCGGCGATGGCGCGTTCGTCGGCCATCCACAGGATGGTGCCGGCGGCGTGTTCGCCCGCGATGCGCAGCATGACCGGGCCCAGTGCCGCGACCAGGACCGGCAGGGGTGCCACCGGGCCGAGGTCGAGGGGGTTGTGCACCGTGAAGCTGCCGTTGGACACCTCGATGGTGCCGGGGCCGTTCAGGGCGGGGTTCAGGACCTCGAGGTAGTCGCGGGTGTAGGCGGCGGGTTTCTCGTACGGCAGGCCGAGCATGTCCTGCACGATCCAGTGGTGCGACGGCCCCACCCCGAGGGCGAGCCGGCCGCCGGCGACCGCGTGCGCGGACAGCGCCTGGCGGGCCAGGGCGATGGGGTGCTGGGCCTGGAGCGGGACCACCGCGGTACCGAGTTCGATCCGTTCGGTCACCGCACCGAGCAGGGCCACGGTGACCAGTGCGTCGAAATCCGTGGGAATCTAAGTAAGCGTCCGAGAACTTCCGTCAGTTGTGGCTGGGGGGATGAGTCGCTGTCAGGCCTGGAGGTGCTGGACCGGCGAGTGTGGTTGCCGGTGGA